>JAAOIF010000029.1 GCA_015163925.1 Candidatus Thioglobus sp. | reverse complement strand
GCTTGCACCTGAGGATTTTGCATCTGCAAAACCTTTGGCATAAGCATCGGCGACACCTTTGGCAAAACCATCAGCCTGACCCTTGGCGTAGGCATCAGCCTTACCTTTGCCGTAGGCATCAGCTTTTCCGGAGGCATTGCCGTCAGCTTTCCCAGCGAAGCGACTATCATTGGTGTTTTTGGTGTTGAAATTTAAGCCAAAATCAGTATCATTCATCCAATTATTAACGCCCTTGAAAGGCCCCCAGTTTTGACCACCAGAAAACGGACCAGCATTTGAGCCGCCGTTGAAAGGGCCCCAATTGTTGCCGCCGTTGAAAGGACCAGCATTTGAGCCGCCGTTGAAAGGTCCCCAGTTTTGACCACCAGAAAACGGACCAGCATTTGAGCCGCCGTTGAAAGGCCCCCAATTATTGCCATTAGAGCTGTTACCAAAAAAAGCAAAAGCCGTTGATGCTACCATTAAAGTAGCGATTGCGATAATTTTTTTCATCTTATTTCTCCTAAAGTTTATTATAAAAAAGTAACTAAAAATCAAGCTAAAGCAACTTGAATATCGGCAATTCTACCCTAAAATAATGCCAAAAATCATACTTTATGCAAAAACCTCAATTATCGCATCGCCAAATTCGGAACAAGTCAGCAAAGTCGCGCCCTCCATCAGCCTTTCCAAATCATAAGTTACAGTTTTATTTTGAATAACCGCCGACATCGCCGCCAGCACTCTATCAGCCGCTTCGCCCCAGCCCATATGCCTTAGCATCATTTCAGCACTCAGAATAATTGAGCCCGGATTGACTTTATCCAAACCGGCATATTTTGGCGCTGTGCCGTGAGTTGCCTCAAATACCGCCGTGGTTGCTGACAAATTCGCCCCCGGAGCAATGCCGATGCCGCCAACCTGCGCCGCCAAAGCATCAGAGATATAATCGCCATTCAAATTCAGCGTAGCAATCACCGAATAATCCTCTGGCCGCAGTAAAATTTGCTGCAAAAACGCATCGGCAATTACATCTTTAATAGTAATATTTTTGCCGTTATTAGGATTTTTAAAAGTCAGCCATTCCCCGCCGTCAAGGGGTTTTGCGCCAAATTCATCTGCCGCTAATTTATAGCCCCAATCTCTAAAACCGCCCTCGGTAAATTTCATAATATTGCCCTTATGCACCAGAGTTACCGAGCTTTTATCATTATCAATGGCGTATTTAATGGCGGCACGAACCAAGCGCTGAGTTCCTTCTACAGACACCGGTTTAATGCCGATTGCGGAGGTTTTGGGGAAGCGAATTTTGCTTGCGCCCATCTCATTTTGCAAAAAATCAATCACTTTTTTGACCTCATCGCTGCCCTGCTGATACTCAATTCCGGCGTAAATATCCTCAGAATTTTCCCGAAAAATCACCATATCAACTTTTTCTGGAGCTTTAACCGGAGTCGGCGTGCCGCGAAAATATTGCACCGGACGCTGGCAAATAAATAGGTCCAAAGCCTGACGAATAGCCACATTCAGCGAACGCATTCCGCCCCCTACCGGCGTGGTCAGCGGGCCTTTAATTGCCAAACCAAATTCCTCAATCGCCTCCAAAGTCTCTGCTGGCAAGTATTCTTGGTACAAATCAAACGCCTTTTCACCGGCAAATACTTCCATCCACTCAATTGATTTTTCGCCGGCGTAAGTTTTTTTCACCACAGCATCAATGACTTTTTTCATCACCGGCGAGACATCAGCGCCAATCCCATCGCCCTTGATATAAGCGATAATTGGGCGATTTGGCACTTTTATAATCCCATTTTCAAAGGTAATTTTTTCGCCATTTTCTGGCACTTTTATATATTTATATTGCATAATTTATATTTTATTATTGAATGAAATTCGCATTATTTTAGCGTCTTCGCCGTTAGTATAATAATTTTTCCGCAGATTAATTTGCTCAAAACCCAAAGCCTGATAAAAACCCTCAGCCGCCTGATTTGACTGGCGAACTTCCAAGAAAATATCATTAACGCCAATCCTCTGCAAGCCTTTCTGCATATAGGAAAACAACGCTTTTCCCAAGCCCAGATTTTGCTGTTTTGGATGAATACAAATATTGAGCAAATCCGCCGAATCGGAGCAAAATTGCACAATTCCGTAGCCCAAAATCTGCTTATTTTGTAAGATTAAATTTGCCAAAACTTGCTCATTTTTCAAACTATCAATAAATTTTTTTTCACTCCAAGGACTCTCAAAACTCAAATTCTCTATTGCCAAAACACTCTGAATGTCGCTTTGTGTAAAGGTTTTAAAGGAAATATTGATAGGCTCTATTAGTGCTTTCATTTTGATAAAAATAGCCCAATTCGTCAAAACGGCGCTCTAATTCAGCAGTATTTTGCGCCTGTAATCCAATCAAAACTCGTCCAAAATCTGCCCCATGATTACGGTAATGAAACAGTGAAATGTTCCATTTTTTGCCAACTTTTTGCAAAAAATTCAACAAAGCTCCGGGCCGTTCAGGAAACTCAAAACGATATAAAACTTCATCTTCAACAGCCGCCCTACCCCCTACCATATAACGAATATGGGTTTTTGCAATGGTATTTTCGCTCATATCCAAAACATCAAAAGACTTGGATAATTTGGCAATTAATGCCTGTTTTTCCGCCAAGCCATCTTTCAGCGCCACGCCGACAAAAACCCGCGCCTGATTTTCAGCGGCAAAACGATAATTAAATTCGGTAATTCCATGGTCGTCCAAAAGCTCACAAAACGCCAAAAAACTCCCAGCCTGCTCAGGAATTGTAACAGCAATAATTGCCTCATTTTGCTCGCCCAAATCAGCGCGTTCGGCAATGTATCTGAGCCGGTCAAAATTCATATTTGCGCCACTCACAATGCTAATAATATTTTTGGATTGCAGCTGTTTTTCCTGCAAATAACGCTTTGCACCAGCCAGCGCCAACGCCCCAGAAGGCTCTACAACATTCCGATTTTCATTGTAAATATCCTTAATCGCCGCGCACATTTCATCGCTACTTACTAACACCGTTTCATCCACCAAATCTTTGGCAAGACGCAGATTTTCCACGCCGACTTTTTTGACTGCCACGCCATCAGCAAAAATCCCCACTTCAGCTAAAACGGCGTGAGTATTTTGGCTAATTGACTTAGTCAAAGCCGCAGAATCAAGCGGTTCAACGCCAATAATTTTAATCTCTGGACGCTCATTTTTAATCACACTTGCAATCCCAGAAATCAGCCCGCCGCCGCCGACCGGAACAAAAATATAATCAATTTTATCCAACTGTTCAAGCAGCTCACAGGCAATGGTAGCCTGCCCGGCAATCACATCCGCATCATCAAAAGCATGGATAAAAGTCTGCCCATTTTGCTTGGAAATTTCTTGGGCAAAATCAGAAGCCTCATCAAAATTATTACCAAATAATTCAACTTTTGCACCAAATAATTTCACCGCATCAACCTTAATTTGAGGGGTGATTTTCGGCATCACAATAGTCGCTGAAATTCCCAACTTTTGCGCTGAAAACGCCACCCCTTGCGCATGATTGCCCGCCGAGCAAGTAATCACTCCCTGAGCAAGCTGCTGCGGATTTAGAGTGCGAATTTTGTGATAAGCGCCACGCAATTTGAACGAATGCACCGGCGTTAAATCCTCGCGTTTGAGGTAAATTTTATTGCCAAATTTAGCACTAATTTGCTCGGCAAAATCCAGCGGAGTTTTCGCCACAACCTCAGAGACAATATCGCGTTTAATGCGTTTAATAATATTTTTCATACAACTCTTTTAGGTAATTAATATCAACATATTTTGCCTCAGTCGGCGCTCCAGAAATTAGCTCAAATGGCGCATCCGGCTCGCCCAAATTATCCAAAACCGCCAGCGAGCCAGCAAATTTATGCGTTTTTGTATATTCATTCACAGTAATTAAAGTTGGCAAATTCACAGCCAGCGCTGATACCAAGCCATTATTTGAGTCCTCAAAAGCCATACAATCCTCAGCCGGCAAGCTCATTTTCGCCAAAACCCAAGCATAAATATCCCCGGCCGGCTTCAAATTTTCCACCACATTTCCAGCTCCAATTACCTCAAACCAGCCCAACGCCTGATGCCCTAAGGTATTGATAATTAAGGCATTAACATTCGCCAAAGTGGTAGTTGTGGCAATCGCCAAACGCAGCCCAGCCGCCTTCGCATCAAGCAATAATCTCTGCACTCCCGGGCGCAGCGGAATTTTCTCAGAACTCACTAAATCCACATAAATACTGGTTTTCAGCCGATGAGCCTCGGCGGCAAAATCGTCCAAATTTTCCTTAAAATCAGGCTGATATTTGCTTATATAATGCTTAATTCTGAGCTGCCCGCCGGTTACTTCAAGCAATTTTTGATACAATTCACTTGACCAAATCCAATTCAATCCTAATTCCTTAAATGCCAGATTAAAAGCCACTAAATGCCCGTCCCGCTCAGTGTTTGCCAGCGTTCCATCAACATCAAAAATAAGTGCTTTGAGTGGCATAAATTAAATTTTTAGTAAGAAATATAAAAAATAAATTGCTATTTTAAGATAGTTTTGGTAAAAAGACTATTTTTTTATGCAATCATAATTTTATGTCAGACCCAGATTTTGAAAATATTCCAGCTTACAAGCCTGCTAAAAATGAAGAATTTATGAGTTCTAAGCAGCTCAAACACTTTCAAAACAAGCTAAATACTTGGAAAGACCAGCTCATTAGTGACGCTGAATCCACCATAAATCACATTCAAGAAGAGGCCACTCAAGTCGCCGATATCAACGACCGGGCAACGCTTGAAGAGGAATTTGCGCTTGAGCTGAGAACCCGCGACCGCGAAAGAAAACTCATCAGCAAAATTGACAAAACCTTGCACATTATTGATTTAGGCGATTATGGATATTGCAAAACCTGCGGCGCCCAGATTAGTTTAATTCGCTTGGAAGCCCGCCCTACCGCGGATGAGTGTATAGATTGCAAGACCATCGCCGAGAAAAAAGAAGTCTAATTTCCGGCGTCTTTTGCCGCCCTGCTGCGTTAAATTTCAGAATTTCTTAGTCATTTAAGACTAACTAAATTCCTTGCGCAATTCTGATATTTGCTTTAATGCAAAAAAAAACCTGCGGTGAGGCAGGCTTTTTGGTTTTTGTTAATGTTAAAAGTTAGTTTTGAATGCAACGGACTGGCATACCTACGGCACGACTGAAGTCAAGCACACCACCACCTATAAGTAATGTTTGGCTCCCGTATAATGATTTGCTCAAACGCACGATTGAGGCGCTGCGTGCCGGCAAAAAAATCAACCTAAATCAGCCGCTGCAAAATGAAATTCAAATCAACACCGGGCTGGCTTGTATCATTCCGCAAAGCTATTTGCCTGATGTGCATGAGCGCTTGGTTTTGTATAAACGCATAGCGAATGCGCAAAATAATGATGAGCTGAAGGATTTGCAAATTGAGATTATTGACCGTTTTGGCACGCTGCCAGAGCCCTTGAAAAATCTGCTGGCTGCCACTAAATTAAAGCTTTTTGCTGAGAAAATTGGGATTGAAAAAATCAGTCTTTTTGAGGATAAAGCTGTGCTGAATTTTGCTAATAAAACCAAAATTGAGCCGCTGACAATTATTAATCTCATCCAAAAACAGGCGGCAATTTATCAACTCAAAGGGCAAAGTCAGCTGATTATTAAGCAGCAAATGGCAGATGGAATTGCCCGCATTGAGTGGGCGCACGAGCAGCTGAAAATGTTACTTGAATAGGATTTTATTTCTGCACAGGCAAGGCCTGTGCAAAATTTTCAATGTTAATAAATCCGGGTATTTTTTTGGCTTTGATTTTTGAGCTGGGTTTGTTGATGGCGATAATTGTGCCGATGCCATAGGCTTTTGCGGCATTTAGCACAGATTCTGAATCATCAAAAAAAATACTATTGCTTTTCTCAAAGCTAATATTTTCATTCAATTTATGCCAAAATTCTTGCTCTTCTTTGGCGATTTTGTAATCGTGCGATGAGATAATTTCATCAAAATAATGGGCTAAATTAGTCGTTCGCATTTTTAGCTCAATGGTTTTTCTGTGGGCATTAGTGATGAGATAAATGCGTTTTTTGTGGCTTTTTGCTTGGCTCAAAAACTCCAACACAAACGGATGAATTTTAATCAAATGTGCCACATCTTTTTTCAGATTTATAATATCAAGCTCCAGCACTTTTTGCCAATAATCCAAACAGTACCAATGCAATTTGCCCGCCTCAGCACGCATCATCGGGTAGAGTTTATCCTTAGATTGCTGATGAGTTAGCTTGTGTTTATTGGCAAAAACCAGCGGCAAATATTCCATCCAAAAATGCAAATCAAAGTTTAAATCCAACAAAGTGCCGTCCATATCTAACAAAATTGTATCAATTTTTTGCCAGTTTATTGCCTCAGCAGGACTATTTTCTACGCCAAGTTGTGGCATTTTTGCCGTCCTCTAAAATAATTCCGAACTGGATTAATTCATCTCTAATTGCATCAGCAGCTGCAAAGTTTTTATCAAGTTTGGCTTGATTTCTAAGCTGGATTTTTGCATCAATTTCTGCGTCTGAAAGCTCGGCTCCACGGGTTAAAAATTCTTCACTGTCGGTTTGCAAAATACCAATATAGCCGCCGAGTTTTATTAATAATTGCGCCAAAGCTTGGGCTTGCTCCAAGTCTTTTTGCCGTTGAGAATTTACCATTTTTGCCAGCTCAAACAAAACGCTCAGAGCAATCGGAGTGTTGAAATCGTCATCCAAAGCCTGAGTAAATCGCAGCTCAAAATCAAACCGCTGGGAGACTTCCGTCATCGCCGAAATACTACTTCCCAAGCCACGAACCGCAGTGTAAAGCCGTTTCAGCGCCGCAGCCGCCTTGTCTAAATTCTCATTACTAAAATTTAGCGGCGAGCGATAATGCGAACTGAGAATAAAATAACGCAAAGTTTCACCGTCAAATTTTTGCAAAACTTCGCGAATGGTAAAAAAATTATTCAGCGATTTGCTCATTTTTTCATCATTGAAATTAACAAAACCGACATGCATCCAAGTATTAACAAAAGTGCAATTATTCGCCCCCTCACTCTGAGCAATTTCATTTTCATGATGTGGAAAAGTCAAATCCGCGCCGCCGCCGTGAATGTCAAAATGATTGCCCAAATGATGATTTGCCATCGCCGAACACTCAATATGCCAGCCCGGCCGCCCCTTGCCCCACGGGGATTTCCAGCTCGGCTCGTGCGCTTTTGCCATTTTCCATAGCACAAAATCTAATGGGTCTTTTTTATCAGTTTCAATATCAACTCGGCTGCCGGCCTGCAATTCATCTAAATTTTTGCCAGAAAGTTTGCCGTAGTCTTGAAAATTCCGCACCGAATAATACACATCGCCGCCCTTGCCCTGATAGGCAAAACCCTTATCCAATAAGGATTTAATCATATAAAATATCTGCTCCAGCGCATCAGTTGCCCGCGGCTCAAGGTCCGGCGGCAAAATATTTAGCGCCATTTCGTCCTCGTGCATTTCATCAATAAAACGCTGAGTCAGGGCAGAAATTTCCTCATTATTTTCCAATGCCCGCTGGATAATTTTGTCGTCAATATCAGTAATATTTCTGACATATTCCACGCTGGAAAAATTCCGCCGCAGATGCCGGACAATCACATCAAACATCACCAAAACCCGCGCATGCCCGATATGACAGTAATCATAAACCGTCATTCCGCAAACATAAATCCCAATTTTATCTGCATTGATGGGGCGAAATTCTTGCTTTTGCCGACTGAGTGTGTTGTAGATTTTGAGCATTTTCGCCTAACGCCAAGTGATATATTTTGTCATTCCATAATTCCAAACCGAGCCGACCACCGCCCCGAGTAATCCGGCGAGCCACCAAATATTATTCAGTTCAAACAAAAAATCCGCCAAGAGAATATTGACCAAAAAGCCAAAGGAACAAGCCAGATAAAAACTCAGCAGACCTTGAAAAAACTTGCGTCCGGTGAGGCGTTTATCCTTATAGGTAAAGATATTATTCAAAATATAATTGCTGGTCATCGCCATTATTGTAGCAATAATTTGGGCTATCACAAAGCTATAATTCAGATTTATTGCCACATACAAAATCCCCAAATGCACCAAAACTCCGCTCAATCCAACTGCCACAAACATCATAAAACGCAGCGGAATAAAACGCCCAATGCTTTTATCAAGCAGTAATAATAAATATTCCCAGACCACAATCGGCTCTAATTTACTCTCGCCAGCCGTGCGTTTTCGCATCTGATAAGGCAGCTCAACAAACGCCGGCGGAGTTTTGCTGGAGGCAATTAAATCCAGCAAAATTTTAAATCCAATCGCCGAAAGCCGCCCGACATTTTGTTCAAAAAACTGCCGTGAAAGCATAAAAAATCCACTCATCGGATCAGTTAGTTTGATTTTCAAAATCTGCTGGCTGAGGGTGGTGGCAAAGCGACTGATTTTCACCCGATTTGCCGCTAATTCTCCAGTGCTGCCAGCGCCGACAAACCTGCTGCCGACCACTAAATCTAAGTTGTTTGCTTGAATGGCTGCCAGCATTTTAGGAATGATTTTCTCGTCGTGTTGCAAGTCGCCGTCCATTACCATAAAAAATTTTGCACTGCTGGCGAGCATTCCCTCAATCACCGCAGAAGACAAGCCACGCCTGCCCACTCGGCGGATTCCACGAACATTTCCCCAAGCTTTTGCTGATTTTTGAATCTCTTGATAAGTGCCATCAGGCGAATTATCATCCACGAAAATCGCCTCCCATTTGATTTTTTCGCCAATGGCCTGATGCAATAATTCAACCAATTTTTGCACATTTTCGCGCTCGTTAAAAGTCGGGATAATAATAGATAAATCTAACTGCATAATTTTCCGTTTGAGTAATTATTTGCTTAAAAATATCAGCATTTTATTACACAATTCTGATTAAGTGTTATTGATTGCCCGGCCCGCACTTTTTGAGTTTTGCAAAAATTGCCGCTTGCAATTTGACTTGCTTTTTCTCTGCCGTTTTAACCGCCGCCCGCGCCTGCTGACAGCGTTTTAGCAAGATTAAAATATGGATTTTGCCAGTATGAGCGCTGGCGTATTTTGGTCTAAAATCAAGCGATTTATCAAAACTTTCCAGCGCCGGCTGATGCTGTTTTAATGCTATGTTTTGGCTCGGTGGCAAAGTATATCGCTGTTTCCACAATGGAGGCAAGTTTTGATGTTGCCTCAATGTGTGCTACTTCCACCAAAATTTTCGTATTAGAAGTAATGGGGC
>JAAOIF010000028.1 GCA_015163925.1 Candidatus Thioglobus sp. | reverse complement strand
AGAGTGCCGCCGCTGATGCCGCTGACGCTGGCTTGGATGATGATTTCCCCCGGGGCTACGCCGGTGAGAGTGTTGCCGCTGATTGTGGCAATATTAGTGCTGGAGTCTTGGATTGTGTAAGTGAATGTGGCAGTGGATGAAATGGTGGCAGAGATGGTCTGGGTCGCCGCTAAATTTAGAGTTGCGCCGACTACAACTGTTGGAGGGCTGGTTATTTCAACGCCTGCAGAAGCCCCCCCCCCCCCCCCCCCCCCCCCCCCCCCCCCCCCCCCCCCCCCGCATTAGTGGAGCTGCCGCAGTTTGCAAGGCTTAGAGTGAGGATTGAAAGAATTGATAAAGCAAATAATCTGTTGAAGTTTTTCATAATAATTCCATTGGTTTTTAAAAGTTGAAAGTGGAAATCATACCCTATTTTTTACCCCGTCAACCTCAAATTTATTTCTACACAGGCAAGGCCTGTGTCACACGACTGGATGAGATTCTTCAAACAAGTTCAGAATTACAGAGTGAGAATTGGTTAAAATGCTTAAATGAATGAAGTTTTAAAACGCCGCACTTTTGCAATTATTTCGCACCCTGATGCCGGCAAAACCACCGTTACCGAAAAGCTATTATTATACGCCGGAGCGATTAAAACCGCCGGCAGCGTCAAGGCTCGGAAAGCCCTCACTCACGCCACCAGCGACTGGATGGATATGGAAAAACAGCGCGGCATTTCCATCACTTCATCGGTTATGCAATTTGAATATGACCGCCATATTATCAACCTGCTGGACACCCCCGGGCATGAGGATTTTTCTGAGGACACCTACCGCACGCTGACCGCTGTGGATAGTGCGCTGATGGTAATTGATGTTGCCAAAGGGGTGGAGCAGCGGACTGTGAAATTGATGGAAGTTTGCCGCCTGCGGACTACGCCGATTTTGACTTTTATCAACAAACTTGACCGTGAAGGCAAGCCGCCGATTGAGCTGCTGGATGAGATTGAAACTGTGCTGAAAATTGATACTACGCCGATTACTTGGCCGATTGGAATGGGCAAGCGTTTTCAAGGCGTGGTGCATTTATTGGAGGATAAAGTGCATTTATTTAGCGCCGGAAAAAATTCACAAATCGGCGAAAATATTATTATTGATGGGGCAAATAATCCAAAATTGGATGATATTTTGGGCGCTGAAATGGCAGCTGAAATCCGTGAGGAAGTGGAATTAATCCGTGAAACCACTACTCCATTTGACTTAGCAGAATTTCTATCCGGCAAGCAAACTCCGGTTTTTTTCGGCTCGGCGATTAGTAATTTTGGCATTCAAAATTTGCTTGATGGCTTCATAAAATATGCGCCAACGCCACAAAATCGGGCAGCTGACACTCGGGAAGTAAAATTTGACGAGGAAAAACTCAGCGGATTTGTCTTTAAAATTCAAGCAAATATGGACCCAAAACACCACGACCGGCTGGCTTTTATGCGCATTGTCAGCGGGCAATATCAAAAAGGCATGAAGGTTTTGCAAGTCTCAAGCGGCAAGCAAATCAAAATCGCCAGCGCCCATACTTTTATGTCACGCGAGCGCCAAAGCACTGATACAGCCTACCCGGGCGATGTAATCGGCATTCACAACCACGGCGGAATTAGCATCGGCGACACTTTCACACAAGGCGAAAAACTCAACTTTCAAGGCATTCCAAACTTCGCCCCAGAGCTGTTTCGCCGCGCTGTATTAAAAGATCCGCTCAAAGCCAAAGCCTTGCAAAAGGGCTTAAACCAACTCTCAGAAGAGGGCGCCACGCAGGTTTTCCGCCCAATTATCAACAATTCGCAAATCTTAGGCGCAGTCGGAATTTTGCAATTTGATGTGGTCGCCCATCGGCTCAAACACGAATACGGAGTCGATTGCCGATTTGAAGCCGTCAGCATCCAAACAGCCCGCTGGATTAGTGGCACCGAGCAAGCCATCGAGCAGCTGAAAATCAAAGCCGGCAATAATGTAGCCGTTGATTCCGCCGGCGTGCTGACCTACCTCGCCCCCTCAACAGTCAATCTACAGCTGACAATCGAGCGCCACCCGGAGCTAATATTTTCTGCCACCCGAGAACACTGAGGTAATTGTTAATGGTTAATGGTTAATGAAAAGCCAGAGCCAAAGCAAAAGCAAAAGCAAGAGCAAAAGCCAAAGCAAGAGCAAAAGCAAGAGAGTAGGGCGGAGACCAGCCACACTGTCATTCTAAAATCCAACCCCTTGTAATTCTGAACTCCCCCCACACTGTCATTCTGAACTTGATTCAGAATCTCATATTATAAAAATCGGACTGGCTGGATGAGACCCTGAATCAAGTTCAGGGAGAGAGGTAATTGTTAATTATTAATGGTTAATTATTAATGAAAAGCAAAAGCAAAAGCAAAAGCAAAAGCAAGAGCTGAGACCCTGAATCAAGTTCAGGGTGACAGTAACGGTTCAGGGAGACAGGTTTTGTTCAGGGAGACGGCAAGGAAATTGTCATTTAATGCGGATTGTTGCCGGAGGCGATTGCCCAATGATG
Source organism: Candidatus Thioglobus sp. (assembly GCA_015163925.1). GTDB lineage: Bacteria > Pseudomonadota > Gammaproteobacteria > PS1 > Pseudothioglobaceae > JAAOIF01. Next base: position 6,833 of record JAAOIF010000028.1, on the reverse strand, counting down.
TGGCTGGTGATGTCCGCCGTAAGCCATTACGCCGATATAACCCAAACCCCTAATTTTAGCGACTTCTGAGGCATTTTCAGTAGTAATTTTTAGGGTGAAAACGCCGGAATTATTGCTAACTTTCATATCCCAGCCGCTCTCTTTTTTCATCTGCGCCGGGTGAGCCGAAAATACCTTTTTCAACGATTGCAAAGCTCGGTCTGTGGTCGGCGTTACAATCGCGGCAAAGCCTTTGCTGATATGGTTTTGCCGCACTTTCACATTCAAAACCATATCATTCATTTCCAGCAAATGCAGCCGCAAAGCCTCGAGATTTACCTTGTTCCAATTGGTTTTCGGGTCGGCTTCCAACGCCCTAATTGCCTCTTGCAAAGTTGCAAAAGCATCAGTTCCAGCCTCAGTCAAAACCGGTTTCCCAGAGTGAGTTTTGGAATGCTCCATACCCTCGTGAAGCCCCGCAGACATAGCAATTCCCGACATCAGCAAGGCTAAAATTATAGCGATTTTATTGAAATTATTCATAAGTTTTCCACTTAGTTTTAACAAGATTTTACCTTAAAAAATTTAACAAATTAGTAATCCTCACGGCGCATTGAGAATATTTTTCTTTTGAATAAAAAACCCTTTGCATACAAAATATAAACCAAAATATTGTAAAAATAATCGTTGAATTTATAAGCAGAATAGATGTTTTTGTTTTCGGTTTTTTTGGGATTTTTGTGGTCGTAGATTGATAATATTTTGCTCTTTTCGGTATCTTTTGCCTTAAATTCGCTGGGATAAAAATGCGCTGTGAAAGACTTTCTGCTCTTGGATTCATCCGCCGCTTGAAACGCTCCATGCACCAAATATGGATGCCATAAAAGAATATCACCTTTTTGCAAACACATAGCTTTTTTATCAACCCCAAATTTTGCAATTTGTTGTTTTGTGGCATTCACAAAATCATTATGATTTGGATAAGAATTTCGGTCCAATAAGCCAATTTTATGCGATTTCGGCACTACAAAAAAAGCCCCAGAATCTGGGTGAATATCCTCTAAAGCATACCATACGCCTATCAAATTGCCCGGCGGCTCGGTGTCTAAATACCAAGAATCCTGATGCTCCACAGTCCCGACCGATTGGTCAAAAAACATATTTTGCCATGAGGTATGTTTTTCTTTTTTGCTGATTTTAGACAACGCCACAGACACATTTTCAGCATAAATACATTGCTGAAAACTTTTTGAAAAATCTTTAAAAAACGCCAATCTGCTAGCGTTTTGCATAGATTCTTTGATGTAAGAAAATTCATTCAAAATCGGCTTAGTCACAATATGAATTGATTGCGAATAATAGACAAAAAACCGATTTTTCTTTATCTGCTGATAAGCGCCGAGAAAGCGATTTATTTTGCTAGCGCTGATAACATTTTTTATCACCACATAGCCAAATTCTTGGTAATAGTTATGAATTTCTTGCGCCTCGTTGAGATTAAATTTTTTCACAATAATTAGGCTCGTATTATTTTTTACTCATCTGCCGGCTCGGAATTTTCAGAGTTTTCAACATTTTCAGAGTCATTAAAAGCATCAGAATTTTCAGGGTTTTCGGAGTTTTCAGCATCAGAATTTTCATCATCAGTTTCGGCGATTTTGGCGACTGAGACTAATTTTTCACCCTTGGCGATTTTGATAAGAGTAACGCCCTGAGTGTTGCGGCCGATGATGGAAACATCCGCGGCACGAGTGCGAACCAGCGTGCCTTTGTTGGAAATTAGCATCATTTCGTCCTCATCAGTTACCTGAATTGCGCCGATGACTTTGCCGTTTCTGGCGCTGGTTTTGATGGAAATAACGCCGCTGCCGGCTCGGGTTTGAGTCCGATATTCGTCTATGGAAGTGCGTTTGCCGTAGCCTTTTTCGGTTGCAGTGAGGATTGGCGCGTCCTCTTTGGCGATAATCATTGAGACTACTTCATCGCCGTCTTTGAGCCGGACTCCGCGAACGCCGATGGCTGTTCTGCCGACCACTCGGACATCGCTTTCTTTGAATCTGATTGATTTTCCGTTGGCTGAAAATAGCATAATATCATGCTCGCCGGAGGTGATTTCTACGCCGACTAATTTGTCTTTTTCCCGTAATTCTATGGCGATAATGCCGCCGCGGCGAGGTCTGGCAAAATTGCTGAGTGCGGTTTTTTTGCAAGTGCCGCTGCTGGTAACCATAAATACAAAATGCTTTTCGTCAAATTCGGCGACCGGCAAAATGGCGTTAATAACTTCGTCTTTTTCAAGTGGTAATAAATTTACAATCGGCTTGCCGCGTGAAATTCTGGAAGCCATCGGCAGCTCATAAACCTTGAGCCAATGCACTTTTCCGCTGGATGAAAAGCACAAAACAGTGTCATGCGAATTAGCAACAAAAAGCTGATCGACAAAATCCTCATCTTTCATTTTAGTAGCCGCCTTGCCCTTGCCGCCGCGGCGTTGAGCCTGATAATCACTTAGCGATTGAGCCTTCACATAACCGCCGTGCGAAAGCGTTATCACCCGTTCCTCTTGGGCAATTAGGTCTTCTAAAGTCAGGTCAATTTTGTCTTGCAGAATTTTACTCAGCCGCTCACTGGAGAAATTATCGCGAATTTCAATCAGCTCATCGCGAATTACTTGCATCAGTTTTTCAGGGTTTTGCAAGACATCAAGCAGGTATTTTATTTGCTCTAAAAGCTCGTTAAATTCATCAAAAATTTTGTCTTTTTCTAAGCCGGTCAGGCGGTGTAATTTCAAATCTAAAATCGCTTGAGCCTGATTTTCACTCAGCTGATAATCGCCATTTTTCTGCAAACCAAGCTTTGGCGGCAGGGCTTCTGGCTTGAACATTTCCATATCTCTATCGCCGATTAAGTCTTTAATAACGCTGCCTTGCCAAGTTTTAGCAATCAAATCTTGCTTGGCATCAGTCGGATTTTTAGCAGCCTTAATAAGCTTAATAATCTCGTCAATATTGTGCAAGGCAACCGCTAATCCTTCCAACAAATGAGCTCTGGAGCGCGCCTTGTTCAGCTCAAAAATCGAGCGCCGCGTTACCACATCACGCCGATGAGCAATAAACGCATCAAGTATGCCCCGGAGCGTCATCAGCTTCGGCATTCCCTTGTCAATCGCCACCATATTTATCCCAAAAACCGTTTGCATTTCGGTCAGTTTATACAAATTATTCAGCATCACTTCCGGCACCTCGCCACGCCGCAGCTCAACCACCATACGCATTCCGTCCTTGTCGGATTCGTCCCGCAGACCAGTAATTCCATCAATGCGTTTTTCCTTAACTAACTCGGCAATTTTGGTAATCAGCTTGGCTTTATTGACCTGATACGGCAGCTCGGTTACCACAATATTTTGCTTGTCCTCGCCCTCCACATGCGAAACTGAACGCAAATAAATCTTGCCCTTGCCGGTCTCATAAGCCTGCCGAATGCCCGATGAGCCGTTGATAATACCGGCTGTGGGAAAATCCGGACCGGGCATAATCGCCAATAATTCATCAAGACTAACGCTTTCATTATCAATAACTTGCAGGCAAGCATTCACCACTTCAGACAAATTATGCGGCGGAATATTGGTCGCCATGCCCACTGCTATGCCCGATGAGCCATTCAGCAATAAATTCGGCACACGGGTCGGCAGCACACTCGGCTCGGATTCTGAGCCATCATAATTATCAATAAAATCAACAGTATTTTTCTCTAAATCACGCAATAATTCATGCGATAATTTTGCCATCCGAATTTCAGTATAACGCATAGCAGCAGCTCTGTCGCCATCCACTGAGCCAAAATTACCCTGCCCATCAATCAGAATATTACGCATGGAAAACGGCTGCGCCATACGCACAATCGTGTCATACACTGCCGTATCGCCGTGCGGATGATATTTACCAATCACATCACCGACAATCCGAGCGGACTTTTTGTAAGACTTATTATAATCATTTCCAAGCACATCCATCGCATACAAAACCCGCCGATGCACCGGTTTCAGCCCGTCCCGCACATCAGGCAGCGCCCGCCCGACAATCACACTCATAGCGTATTCCAAATAGGAATCGCGCATTTCATCTTCAATAGTTACAATGGGGAAATTCGGCTGGGGATTAGTGTTTAAATCTTGCGGATTTTCAGGCTTATCAGACATACAAAAAAGGGTGAGTTAAATTGGTTTTTATTATATCCTAAAGCTGCGTTTTTCACAGCAAAAATTGTTAATTAATCCTCAAGTTTTTTGCCTTTAAGTTTTCTGCCTTTTGCTTATCAAATCTTGCAAAACTTCCGGCTCGGCTAAGGTTGAAGTATCGCCTAAATCGGCAAAATCTCCATTAGCAATTTTCCTCAAAATCCGCCGCATAATCTTACCGCTGCGGGTTTTCGGCAGATTTTTGGCAAACTGAATTTTATCCACATTTGCAATTGCCCCAATTTCCGAACGCACTAATTGCACCAATTCAGCACGCAAATTTTCACTCTCTTGAGCATTATTAATAATTGAAACAAAAGCATAAATTCCTTGCCCCTTAATTTTATGCGAAATTCCGACCACAGCCGCCTCAGCCACCTGAGAATGCAACACTAACGCCGATTCAATTTCAGCAGTTCCGAGCCGATGCCCGGAGACATTTAGCACATCATCAACTCTGCCGGTAATCCAATAATAGCCGTCAGAATCGCGTTTTACCCCATCGCCAGCAAAATATTTGCCGGCAAAATCTGTGAAATAAGCTTGCATAAAACGCTGATGATTATTATATAAAGTCCGCATTTGCCCCGGCCACGAGCGCGCCAGCACCAAAATCCCCTCCGCCTCGCCCTCAAGCACTTCGCCATTTTCATTTACCACTTGCGGCTCAATCCCAAAAAACGGCTTACTCGCCGAGCCGGGCTTCAGCGCAGTCGCATACGGCAGCGGGGTAATCATATGCCCGCCGGTCTCAGTCTGCCACCAAGTATCCACCAGCGGACACTTGCCATTTCCAACAATATTGTAATACCACTCCCAAGCCTCAGGGTTAATCGGCTCGCCGACAGTGCCCAAAATCCGCAAACTCTGGCGTGAAGTCTGCTTGACAAAATCGTCTCCAGCACCCATCAGAGAGCGGATTGCAGTCGGCGCTGTGTAAAAAATATTAACATTATGTTTATCAATTACCTGCCAAAACCGCGCTGCGTCAGGGTAATTCGGCACGCCCTCAAACATCAGCGTAGTCGCCCCATTCGCCAGCGGACCATACACAATATAGGAATGCCCGGTCACCCAGCCGACATCCGCCGTGCACCAATACACCTCGCCGGGCTGATAATCAAAAGTGTATTTATGAGTCATCGCCGCATACAACAAATAGCCGCCGGAGGTATGCAAAACCCCTTTAGGCTTGCCGGTTGAGCCGGAAGTGTAAAGGATAAATAATGGCGTTTCAGCGTCAAATGCCTCGCACGGGCACTCGGGCAAAACATCAGCAATTAGCTCATCATAACTAACATCTCGCTCGCCCAAATCCATTGCTACGCCAGTGTTTTTGACCACAATTACTGCCTCCACACAATCACAAGAAATAATGGCTTTATCCACATTTTTCTTCAAAGCAATGGTTTTGCCTCCACGCCGCCCCTCATCAGCGGTAATGACGATTTTGCAGCTTGAATCCAAAATTCTATCCTTCAACGCTTCGGGCGAAAATCCGCCAAATACTACTGAATGAATCGCCCCAATCCGTGCGCACGCCAGCATTGCAAAGCTTGCCTCTAAAATCATCGGCATATAAATACAGACTCTGTCGCCCTTTTTTACCCCAAGTTTTTTCAAGCCATTTGCCAATTTTGCCACTGAATTATGCAGCTGCTGATAACTAATTTTTTGGCTGATTTCTGGCTCGTCTCCCTCCCAAATAATAGCGGTATGATGGGCTTTTTCGGGCAAATGCCGGTCAATGCAATTGTAACAAACATTCAGCTCGCCGCCCTTAAACCACTCGATTTTGCCCTGCTGAAAATCAACATTTGAGGTAGTTTTCCAAGGCTTTTTCCAATCCAAAAATAATTTCGCCTGCCGAGCCCAAAACCCATCAGAATCACTAATTGACTCAGAATACATTTTCTCATACTCCGCCGCATCACACCAAGTGGCAGCCGCAGATTTTGCAATAGGATAGGTTTTCATATTTTAAAAAAATAGATAAAAAAAATGACGCAAAAGCATCATTTTAAAATCATAAAAATAGTGGTTATTTTTCTACGACTTCGGTCATTTCATCGGCAACTTCATCGATTTTGGTGGTTGCTAATTCGGCTTCTACTTCAGCCATTTTTGCACCATCGGCGAGTTTTTCATTAGCACTTAATTTGACTTCCATATCGTATTCTTCGGTCAAAATTGAGGCATTAATCAAGCCGGCTTCAATCTCTCTGAGGGCGACTACGGTGGGCTTATCCTTGCCGACATCAAGGGTTGAGCGGTAGCCGCCGGAGCTGAGTTGATGCGCTCGTTTAGCGGCAACTAAGACTAATTCAAAACGATTATCTACAAAATCCAAACACTCTTCAACAGTTACTCTTGCCATAATTCTAATCCAAATACGATAAAATGGAAAGATTTTACACGAAAACAAATCATGGAAAGACTGATTATGTTAGACACCGAAACCACAGGAATTGAGCCGAGTGAGGGGCATCGGATTATTGAGATTGGCTGCACGGAAATTATTGACCTTTACCGATTTTTATTAGGATTATTTGCCGCAATTATTGCAATTTCAATTGCCTCAAGAGTTTATTTGACGCTTGAAAATTACAGCATTTCG
>JAAOIF010000027.1 GCA_015163925.1 Candidatus Thioglobus sp. | reverse complement strand
AGCCAGTTCCAGTGGTCAAAATCAAGCGCCAAGCGAATGCTATCAAGCCGACTTTTGCGCTAAATTTGTTAAATCTACGCTCAAACATCATCCACAAATATACTATTACAACTGCAAAAAATCCGCTGTATAAAATAATATTCCAAGCAAAAATAGACTTAAAATTATACTCAGTCATTGCCACAATTAAGAGGTCGGGGCGGCCTAAATCTAACACCAAAACCATCAGTCCACCAGCCAGCAAAGCCAATGCCACTAAGGCTGACAGGCGGGACAAGGGCTTGTAAATTTGCTTATTAAATACCGAAGAAATTGATGCCACATTCAGTGCTCCGGAGGCTGCCACAATCAGAAATAAAGCAAAAACATGCGGCATTCCCCAAACGATGCGATTGCCGCTGGGCTGGGGGAAAATGCGGTTTTGCAGGGCAGAATTCCGACTGGTGAGATTTATTCGCAAAATTTGGCACAGCAGCAGCCCGAGCGGGATTGGATTTTGACGAGAATCCTTTGGTTAGACGGCTTGGAGGCGCATAATCAAAACACTAAATCGCGTTTTATTTACATTCACGGCGCGCCGGATGAGGCGAGTTTTGCCGCGCCGAGCTCAAAAGGTTGTATTCGTATGCGAAATGCTGATATTATGGCACTTTTTGATTTAGTGGCAGTGGGCGAAATTGTGCAAATTAGCGATGAAAAGCCCGCCGCTAAAGCTTATTAGGCTTATGAATAAATTATTAGCAACTTATTTTGACCGGCGAATGCTGTTTATTTTTCTCAACGGTATTGCCAGCGGTTTTCCGTGGGTGATTATCGGCTCGGCGATGACTTTATGGCTCAAAGATGCTGGGCTAACCCGCACTGCGATAGGGTTTTTCGGCTCGGTGTTTGCGGTTTATTCCATTAATTGGATGTGGGCGCCGTTATTGGATAGGGTCAAAATTCCATTTTTAACCAAAAAATTAGGGCAGCGGCGCTCGTGGCTGCTGTTATTACAAGCTTTATTGCTGATTTTAATTATTAGTATTTCCTTTACTGACCCGACAAAAAGCTTGTTCTGGGTGAGTTTATTGGCGATTTCTGTGGCAGTGGTTTCCAGCACGCAAGATATTGTGATTGACGCTTACCGGATTGATGTGATGGATTTGGACGAGCATGACAAACTCCCTGCCACAGCGGCGATGGCGACTTCCGGCTGGTGGGTGGGGTATGGATTTTTGGGTGCGGTGGCACTTTATTTATCGGATTTTGGCAATAGCTGGGATGGAGTTTATTTGCTAATTAGCGTTTTTGTTATTGGCTTTATGGCGGTCACATTAGCGTTAAATGAGCCTGAAAGTCAGCGTGAAAAAACTCAGCAAAACGCCCAGAAAAACTATGAAAATCTATTGGGCGGACACGATTTTTGGCAACGATTTAGCGCATGGGTCTTGACCACAATCGTTGAGCCACTCAAAGATTTCTTTGTCCGTTTCGGCAAAACCGCGCTTATTATTTTGGCATTTATTATGTTATTTAAAATCGGCGAGGCGTTTTTGGGCAGAATGTCTTTGGTTTTTTACAAAGAAATTGGCTTTACCACCGGCGAAATTGCCACTTATTCCAAGCTGGTCGGCTCAACACTTACCATAATTTTCTCAATTGTAGCAAGCGTAATAACCGTCCATTACGGCTTGGTTCGCGGCTTGATGATAAGTGGAATTGCGATGGCAAGCACTAATTTAATTTTCGCCTATATGGCTTATGTCGGGGCTGATACGACTGTGTTTGCGGCGGCAATTTTATTGGATAATTTCACCGCCGCCTTCTCCACCGTGGCGTTTGTAGCATTCATTTCACACCTTACGAATCGCGCCTACACCGCCACCCAATACGCTTTAATGGCATCAGCCGGTAATTTTGGCCGCACTGTATTTGCAAGCGGCAGCGGATTATTAGTGGATGGTTTGGACGGAGATTGGATAACTTTTTTCATCATCACAGCAGCAATGGTAATCCCCAGTTTGCTGATGTTATGGTGGATTGGACGGCGGTTTAGAAGTTTATTTGAGTGATGAAATATGCGCCTTTAATGATTGATGTGGCGGGCTTGGAGCTGACTGCGGCGGAGGCAAATCAGCTGGCAAAACCGAGTGTCGGCGGAGTGATTTTATTTTCACGGAATTATCAAAACATCAAGCAAATCAAGGCTTTGGTCAAATCAATTCGCCAAATCAATCCAAAATTATTGTTTGCCACAGACCATGAGGGCGGGCGCGTGCAGCGTTTTAAAAATGGCTTTACCCACTTGCCGGCGATGGCGAAAATCGGCTTGGCGTATGATGAAAATCCCGATTTAGCTTTGCAGCAAGCTTACTCTTGCGGCTGGATTTTGGCAGCAGAATTGTTGGAAATCGGCGTGGATTTTTCCTTTGCGCCGGTGCTGGATTTGGATTATGGCAACTCTGAAGTGATTGGCGACCGGGCATTTCACTCTCAGCCGGAGGCGATTATTGCTTTGGCAGCGGCGTTAATTGATGGTATGCACGAGGCCGGAATGAAATGCGTGGGCAAGCATTTTCCCGGGCATGGCTTTGTGGCAGCGGATTCGCATTTGGATTTGCCGCTTGATAATCGCTTGAAAATTGAGCTGGAAAATGACATAAATATTTTTGCAAATCTGACTAATAAACTTGATGCAATTATGCCGGCGCATGTGGTTTATAGTCAAGTGGATAGCCGCCCGGCGGGATTTTCAAAGATATGGATTAAGGATATTTTGCAAGCGAAATTGGGATTTTCTGGCGTGATTTTTAGCGATGATTTATCCATGCAAGGCGCTAATTTTATTGAAAATATTAACGACCGGCTTGCTACTTCGCTGGCTGCCGGCTGCGATATGGCGCTGATTTGCAATCACCCAGAATTAGTCTCAGAAGTAATTGATGGGGATTGGAAAAGTAGTAATAAACTCCAAAAAATGCGGGGAAAAATCGGTAAATTTGATAAAATAACGCATTCAAAACACCTAAAAACCATCAAGGATTTATTATGAGTTCGGAGACTAAAGATTTTGAAATTCGGCTATTAATGGCGGTCAGAAAAACCCTAATCGCCGTCGCAAAAGACACGATGACCAAGCCCGGCCTACGCCATCCGCTGAGTGAGCAAACCCAAAAAATGATGAGCGATTGTTTGGATATTATCAGCAGCCGGCAAATTTCCATTGAAAAAAAGTCAAAATCACATACCAAAATGCAGCCGGTTTACACCGACGAGCAAACGGTGCAAAGTGTTTCTGTTGATGATTTGAAAAAGACTTTAAATTAGTTTTTGCATTAGTTTTTGCAAGAAAAAATCAAACAAATTCCAAATTAGCATAAGCGCTAATCAGCCATTTTGTGCCGGCTTTTTTGAATTTGATTTGCACTCTGGCGCTCTCACCCGTGCCTTCAAAATTCAGCACCGAGCCGAAGCCGAATTTTGGGTGTTTTACCATTGCTCCGATTGCTAATTGCCCTTGCTCATCAGGCTCAAAGTCTTGGTTGAAGATGTCGTCTTCTTGGTAATTTTTCTGCGTAGCGCCGAATTTTTGCTTGATGGAATTGGTAAATTCGCTTGGGATTTCGCCCAAAAATCTGGAGGGGTAAGAATACAAGGATTGCCCGTGCAGAAAGCGTTTTATGGCAAATGAAAGGCTGAGTTTTTGCATCGCACGGGTCATTCCGACATAGCACAGCCGGCGCTCCTCATCAAGCAAATGCGGCTCATCTTTGCTCTGGCGTGAGGGAAATAAATCCTCCTCCATGCCGACCAAAAACACATAAGGAAACTCCAAACCTTTGGCGGCGTGAATGGTCATAAGTTGCACATTTTGATTGATTTGCGCCTTGCCGTCAGCGGCGGAATCCAGCGAGGCGAGTGAGATAAAGCCTAAGGTTTCACTAATTTTATTATTATCATCTGGCTCGTGATTGTATTGCTCGGCAGCGGCAATTAGCTCTTCTAAATTGGCTTTTTTGCCGCCGGTTTTATCAGTTTTATCATTTTCATAATGCTCTATCAGCCCTGATGCTTCAAGCAAATACGCCACTTTTTCGCTGAGTGTAAAGTGCTTGGAATCATTAGTCATTTTCTCAATAAGTTGGATGAAACCGCCCAGAGAATTAGCAGCTCGGGTCGGCAAAGTCGGCAGAATTTGGCTGGCTGCTTGGAGCAAATTAGTGTGATTTTCATCAGCAAAAGTTCGGATAATTGCAACTGTGGCGTTGCCGATTCCGCGAGTGGGAAAATTCACAATTCGCTCAAAAGCCACATTATCGGCAGGGTTTTCCATCAGGCGCAAATAGCCCAAAGCGTCTTTGATTTCGGCGCGTTCAAAAAAGCGCAAACCGCCGTAAATAATATAAGGAATATTGTATTTTATAAAGCATTCTTCAAAGGCACGGGACTGGGCATTTGAGCGGTATAAAATCGCACATTCGTCCGGAAAAACGCCGTCATTTATGTATTTTTGAATGCTGCTGACTACAAAATCTGCCTCGTCAGTTTCGGTTCTGGATTCGAAAATATCAATCAGTTCTCCAGCGCCAGAATCGGTCCAGAGAGATTTGCCCAAACGCTTAGTATTATTGGCGATTAGAGCATTTGAGGCATTTAAAATATTGCCAGTGGAACGGTAATTTTGCTCCAAGCGAATGGTTTTTAGCGGAGCAAAATCAACCTCTAATTTATGCAAATTCTCAATTTTTGCACCCCGCCAGCCGTAAATCGATTGGTCGTCATCGCCCACGCAAAAAACCTGATTTTCCTTTGACCAAAGCAGCCGAATCCACTTGTATTGAACGGTGTTTGTGTCCTGAAATTCATCCACCAAAATATGCTCAAAACGGCGTTGATAATGGCTTAATAATTCAGAATTATTTTTCAATAATTCATAACTCCGCAGCAGTAATTCGGCAAAATCAATCAAATCATTCGCCTTGCAATGCTGCTCATAAAGCTCAAAAACCCTAACACTTTGCTTGATAAAATAGTTGTAGCCGGGGTCAATATCCGCTGGCCGCCGGCCTTCGTCCTTTTGCCCATTGATAAACCATTGCACCTTGCGTGGCGGATATTTGGACTCATCAATTTGATTTGCTTTCATCAGCCGCTTGATAATTCTGGCTTGGTCCTGTGCGTCTAAAATCTGAAACTTAGCGTCCAGATTTGCCTCAGCGGCGTGGGCTCGCAATAATCTATGCGCCAAGCCGTGAAAAGTCCCGACCCACATACTTCTAATCGGCCGCCGGAGTAATTCGCTGAGGCGTTCGCGCATTTCAAAAGCGGCTTTATTGGTAAAAGTTACTGCTAAAATTGAGTCAATATGAACATCTTTTTGAGTGACCAAATAAGCAATTCTACGGGTCAGAACGCGGGTTTTGCCACTCCCAGCACCGGCGAGAATTAAGGCATTTTTGGCATCTTTTAGAATCACCGCCTGCCCCTGCTTGTCGTTTAGCCCATTGATAATTTCAGATAAATTCATTATTTTTATTAGTTTGCTTGAGTTGAAATGGTTATAATATTAGTTTTCTCTTATATCGTTATTTGGCTGAGAGAGTGAAATTATAGACTTTATTATTATAAAAATTAAGGAGAAACGGCGATGACTTACTACGAAGGCGTGAAAAAAATGGAAGAAATGGGCGTCAATGACAATTATATTCAGGGCTGGGTCGCTGGTTTTTTGAACAATCCTGAGCTTGAGGAACAAAAAATTACTGATGAATGGGAGTCTGGTTTTGAGGACGGCAAAGCCCATTCTGATAAGAATTTTGCCAATTTCTGCTAAGAGTTTCTGCCTAACAATTACCACTAAAATATAATTTAAAAGCCCCGTTTTGGGGTTTTTTATGATGATAAAAAATTGGCAGCAAGACTCAAGAAAAACGCTAAAAAGTGCCAAACAGTGTAATAATTTTTTGCAAACCAAGCAATTCAAAGAGCAAAATTTCAGCATTAAAATCCCATTAGAATTTGCCAATTTAATTGATAAAAATAATCCAAACGACCCGTTATTATTACAAGTTTTGCCTAAAAAAAATGAGCAATCTGAGCCATCAGAATTCTGCTCAGAGCCTCTGGCTGACGGGAAAAATTCGCCAGTTGCTGGCCTAATTCACAAATATCCAAATAGAGTTTTGCTGATTGCCTCAAGGGTTTGCGCGATTCATTGCCAATATTGTTTTCGGCAAAATTTTGACTATTCCAAACACGATATTTTCAGCAACTGGGCGGCGATTGAGAATTATATTTTCAGTCATAAAAACATTGATGAAGTGATTTTATCCGGCGGCGATCCGCTGAGTTTGAGCGATGATAAATTGCAAATTCTCATCACTCAAATTGAGCAAATAAAACATATCAAAACCTTGCGAATTCATAGCCGAAATGCAGTAGTAACGCCGAGCCGGATAACCGCTGAATTAGTTGCTATGCTTGAGCAAACCAGCCTGAAAGTAGTGTTGGTTTTGCACAGTAATCACGCCAAAGAATTATCAGAAAAATTTGCCAAAATGATTCAAAAATTACAAAATATTACCTTGCTAAATCAGTCGGTTTTGCTCAAAGGAGTAAATGATTCTGAGCAAGTTTTGAGCGAATTATCAAGGCGTTTATTTGCGCTGGGAATTTTGCCGTATTATTTGCATTTATTGGATAAAGTCAGCGCCGCCGAGCATTTTTTGGTGGATGACAAGCTGGCGATAAAATTGCATCAGCAATTACAGAAAAATCTCAGCGGTTATTTGGTTCCGAGGCTGGTTCGTGATGAAAATCCAGAGTTTAAAACTTGGATGAATTAGGCAATTTGTCATTTTGAACTGCCAAGCCTTTGAACTCCCAAGCCTTGCTTGGGAGCATTCTGAACTGCCCTCCCTCCCCCCACACTGTCATTCTGAACTTGATTCAGAATCTGTTTTTGTAAAAAGCGGACTGCTTACTGGATGAGACCCTGAATCGAGTTCAGGGTGACAGTAAGGGGTTTGTCATTCTGAACTCCAACCACTTGTCATTCTGAACTTGATTCAGAATCTCGTCTTGTAAAAAATACCGTGTTTGCTGGATGAGACCCTGAATCGAGTTCAGGGTGACAGTAAGGGGCTTGTCATTCTGAACTTGATTCAGAATCTCATCTTATAAGTGGAGACCCTTAAATCTTGTTCAAACCAACAATTTCAATTTTAAAATGTTTGGTCGTATTTCCCTATAAAATATTGGCTTCTGGAGAGATGTCAGAGCGGCCGAATGAGCACGCTTGGAAAGTGTGTGAACCGCAAGGTTCCGAGGGTTCGAATCCCTCTCTCTCCACCAAATTTTTCGTATTTTTGCAAATTATTAATAAAAATGACGCCAAATTTTGAGCCAAAAAATATTGTTAAAACTATTAAAAAGCTGACTGAAAATGGGCTGAAAGTGGCTCATCAGGCGGCTCTTGGCGATAGTTGGAAAAGTGTGATTGAGCCGCTGGAGCAGATGGAATTTGAATTACACCAGCAAACCAGCGTGCATTCGCTGTTAAATTCGGTGTCGTTTGACGAGGATTTTAACGCCGAATATCAAAAAACCCTGCCGCTGATTAGCAATTTTTATACTCAAATTGGCAGCAATAAGGCTTTGTATCAGGCTTATAAAAATCTGCAAAAGACTAATTTGGACACTCAGCAAAAATATATTCTCAAGCAGGCAATAGCAACTTTTGAGCTTTCTGGCGTTGGGCTAAAAGGTGCGGCAGCAAAGCGTTTTAGCAGTATTAAGGAAAAATTAAGTCTGCTGAGTGAGCAATTTTCTAATAACAGTCTGGCGGCGACAAATGAGTGGAAAAAGCTTGTTAGTAAGGACGATTTGCAAGGTTTTAGCGCTTTGCAATTAAGCAAAATTCAGACCGCCGGCGGCTATGAATTAAACCTGCAAATGCCGGTGTATATGGATTTGATGACCTATGCGGATAATCAAAATCTGCGCCGAGAAGTTTATCAGGCGTTCATTTCTCGCGCTTCTGAGGTCGGGATTACTTCTGCGAAATTTGACAACAAAACCATTATGGATGAGATTTTGAAATTGCGGCAAGAAATGGCAGAAATTTTGGGATTTGAGAATTTTGCGCATCTTTCAGTTGAGTCCAAAATGGCAAGCTCGCCAGAGCAGATTATTGAGTTTTTGCAGGATTTGGTCCGGCACTCAAAGCCACAGGCACAGCGAGAATTAGCCGAATTGACTAAATTTGCTGGGAGTAAATTAAAGCCTTGGGATTTGGCGTATTTTAGTGAAAAGTTGAAAGGCGAAAAGTTTGGTTTTCAGCAGTCCGACCTGACCCCATATTTCCCCGAGCAGCAGGTGTTAGAGGGATTATTTGCAATTATTAATAAGCTTTATCGGGTCAAAATTCAAAGCCTTGAGCAAACTTCTTATCACCCAGATGTTTCGGTTTTGGAAATTACTGATAAAAATGGCATTCTCGGGCGCATTTATTTGGATATTTATGCGCGGAAAAACAAGCGTGGCGGGGCTTGGATGGCAGATTATCAGCCGCTGATGAATGCGCAAAAACCGGTGGCTTTTGTGGTTTGTAATCTTAATTCGCCGACCAAAAACAAGCCAGCTTTGTTTGAATTTGATGAGATTGTAACCCTGTTTCACGAGTTCGGGCATGCTTTGCATCACTTGCTGACAACGGTCAAATACCCTAGTGCCGCTGGGATTGCTGGCGTTCCGTGGGACGGAGTGGAGTTGCCGAGCCAGTATATGGAGTTTTTTTGCTATGAAAAATCAGTGGTGAAATTACTCTCAAAACACTGGAAAACTGGCGAAAATTTGCCGGATGATTTGTATCAAAAATTGAGTCTTGCCAAGAATTTTCAATCGGCAATTAGTATGCTCAGGCAGTGCGAATTTGCCCTGTGGGACATTCACACCCACCTTTCTGACAAGGATACTTACAAAATTCTGGATGAAATTCGGACGCAAACGGCGCTGCTGCCGAGCATTCCTGAGGCGCGTTTTCTCAATACTTTTGGGCATATTTTCAGCGGCGGCTATGCGGCTGGATATTTTAGCTATAAATGGGCGGAGGTTTTGGCGGCGGACGCTTACGCTTATGTGCAGGCGGACGGCGGCATTGGCTCGCAAGCGGCACAGGATTTTATGCAGCATATTTTGCAAAGCGGCGGCAGTGCTGATTTTATGGGGCAATATCAGAAATTTAGAGGCAAACCAGCGAAAATCAAAGCATTGCTGGAGGCAAATGGGATTTTTGGTTAATGGGCTCGTCACTCAAGGTCTCAGCGGCGGATTGATAGCTCAAATTTAGCGCCAAACTTTTCTTGCCGGCGGCAATATTTTCGCCAGAATAGACATCAAATAAATTCACATCAAGCAGATATTT
>JAAOIF010000026.1 GCA_015163925.1 Candidatus Thioglobus sp. | reverse complement strand
ATTTGACTAAGGCTGATTTTGGCTGATTATCCGACTTGGAAAAATGATGAATTAAAACCTGAGGCGACTGTTCGGGTGGTGGCGGAGGATATTGTCCCGGAAGCGGCGTTAGCATTGAGCAGAGCGCCTATTTCAGCGGCAGTCAGGGTCAGGGTTTGGTTGGTTGCCCCAGTAATATTAGTGCCACCTGCTTGCCATTGATATGAAAATGCGCCTAAGCCATCAGCATCGCTAATAGCTGATATATCGGCGTTGAGGACGCTTCCCTGTGCGGTTGTGCCAGTAATAACTGGCACCCCGACTGGCGGATTGTCATTATAACGGCTCGGGCGGTGATTTTTGGGGATAAAAATCGGCTTCTGGATTTTGATGCGGCGGAGAATCCGCTGATTTTGCAGCTCGGTGGGAGTGAGCCGGCGGAGATGGCACAGGCGGCTAAAATCGCACAGGACTGGGGCTATGACGGGGTAAATATTAATGTCGGCTGCCCGTCTGACAGGGTGCAATCGGGGAGTTTTGGGGCATGTTTGATGCAAACTCCGCAGGTGGTTGCCGCTTGTGTTTTGGCTATGCAGGCGGCGTCTGAGCTGCCTGTGAGTGTCAAAACGCGGATTGGTGTGGATGAAATGGAGAGTTATGATGAGCTGTGTAATTTTATTCTGACGGTTAAAAATGCCGGCTGTGAGAGCTTTATAATTCATGCTCGGAAGGCTTGGCTCAAGGGTCTCAGCCCTAAGGAAAATCGCTGTGTGCCGCCGCTAAATTATGCTTGGGTGCATCAGATTAAGCGTGATTTTCCAGCACTTACGATTGGCATAAATGGCGGAATTATTAGTCTTGAAGAGGCGCAAAATCAGTTGCAAAAAGTGGATAATGTGATGCTCGGGCGGGCGGCGTATCAGCAGCCTTTTTTGCTGGCAAAAGTGGATAATATGATTTATCAGCAAACGACTAAAATGCCGAGCCGTGAGCAAATATTATTGGATTTTATGAAATATATGAAAACGCAAAATCAGCTCGGAGTGCCGCTGCGGTCAATGACTCGGCATATTTTGGGCTTGTATCATGGGCAGCCGCAGGCGAGGAAATTTCGGCAATTACTAAGTGGCAAAACTGTGGAATTTGCACACTTGCAGCAGTGGTTAGAGCTGACGGGCAGGGCGAATGGCGGATAATAATTTTTTCGTCAGCATTGATATTGGCAGCAGCAAGATTGCGATTTTGCTGGCTGAAGAGGTTGGCAGCAGGCTGGAAGTATTTGGGCATGCGCTGGGTGAATCTGCTGGGGTGAAAAAAGGGGTAATTGCTGATGTGGAGCTGGCTGCTGGGGCGATAAAAAAAGTGGCAGAGGTGGCCTATCTCAGCTGCAGCACGCATTTTCATAATGTTAGTGTTAATATTTCTGACCCGAATTTGAGTGTCATCAGCCGCGCCGGGCAGATTTCTGTGGCGGCGGATAAAATCACTCAGCAAGATGTGGATGAGGCGATTGCAGCGGCTTGTGCTATGCCGATTTCGGCTAATCAGCAAGTCATCAGCGCCGTGGCAAATAGTTTCACTTTAGACCGCGACCCGCTAACTCATTTGGGCGTGGTGGTGGAGCATCCGATTGGTCAAAAAGCCACTACTTTAGAGGTAATAATGCATATTGTAACGGTCTCAAATCAGGCGGTTGATATGATTGAGCAAAGCATTCGTCAGAGTGATTTGGGCTTGTCAAATATCGTGCTAAATTCAATGGCGAGCAGCGAGGCTTACATCACTCAGGACGAGAAAGACAGCGGCGTTTGCTTGGTTGATATTGGCGCTGGAGTGATGAATATATCGGTTTTCACTAACGGCGGAATTGCTCATAGTGCGGTGGTGCAAATGGGCGGAAACTCTGTTACTGAGGCGATTATGGAGAGTTTTGATACTTCATTTGCGGAGGCGGAGCGGCTAAAATTGGAGTATGGAAAAACGCAGAAAAGTATTAATAATGACAAATTAATTGAATTTTCTCAGCTTGACGATGTCGGAAATTCTTGCCATTATTTATCGCATCAGTCTTTGCTTGAAGTGATTGAAAATGCTTATTTGACGCTATTTTCACGGCTTAAAGATGACTTAAAAAAGCAAAAATTATACCGCGCCTTGCACTCCGGATTTGTCATAACCGGCGGCGGCAGCAAGCTTGAGGGCGTGGCAGCATTACTGCTGAGTTTTGTGAAAATGCGAGTCAAAAAAGGTAGCGTGAACACCGGCAGAATTAGCGCCGAGCGCAGCCTTTTAGAGCCGGAGTATGGTCTGGCGCTGGGCTTATTATTATTTGACCCAAACGATATTGACTTGCAACACTCACAATCCGGCTTTGAGAGAAATTTTTTGGGTAAAATTAAGCAACACTTCAAATTCTAACAGTTTTTATGATTAAGCAAAGAACTATTAAAAAATCCGTAAAAGCCCGTGGCATAGGCATTCACAGCGGAAATATGGTCAATATGACTTTAATTCCGGCGAAGATTGACCACGGCGTAGTATTTCGGCGAATGGATGTCGGCGGCAAGCTGATAAGAGCGCATAATGCCTTTGTGAATGAGGTCGTGCTTTCCACCAGTTTGGAAAATAAAGGGGTCAAAGTCTCCACTGTGGAGCATCTGATGAGTGCTTTTGCGGCGTTAGGAATTGATAATATTTTGGTTGAATTAGACTCATTTGAAGTGCCGATTATGGATGGTTCAAGTGCGCCATTTATTTTTTTGTCGCAGTCGGCTGGGATTGAAGAGCAAGATGCGCCTAAGAATTTTTTTGTAATTCGCAAGCCGGTGAAAATTCAGCACAAGGATTCTTGGGCAAAAGTCTCGCCGTATGAGGGCTTTAAAGTTACATTGGAAATTGATTTTGAGCATAAAAAAGTGAAAGAAAGTGGGCAAAAACTCAGCATAGATTTTGCCCAACAGTCTTATTTAAAAGAGATTTCTCGGGCTAGAACTTTTGGTTATATGAGAGATGTTGAAACCTTGCAAAGGAGAAATTTAGCACTCGGCGCAAGTATGGATAACGCCATTGCACTAAGCGATTCCGATGTTTTGAACGAAGACGGCATGCGTTATCAGAATGAATTTGTAAAGCATAAAATATTGGATATTGTCGGCGATTTGTATTTATTAGGCAATAATTTAATTGGCCATTATGAGGGTTACAAAACTGGGCATTTGCTCAATGACCAGTTGCTTTCAGCGATTTTAGACCAGCCTGATACTTGGTCGCTGGAGACTTTTGAAGAGAAAGATTCGCCGATTAAATTTTACTCAGAGGATTGGCAAAATTCTTTGTAGGAAGTGCCTATAATCCTTTATTTTAGGTATAATCCGAAGGTTTTTTTAAGTCTTAAAAATTAGCAAATGAAATTAAACGGCGCTCAAATTTTAATCCAAAGCCTCAAAAACGAGGGCGTGGAGTGCATTTTTGGCTATCCGGGCGGGGCTGTTTTGCATATTTACGATGCCTTAGATTTGAGCCAAGAAATCAAGCATATTTTGGTGCGGCATGAGCAAGGGGCAGTGCATGGGGCGGACGGTTACGCCAGAGTTAGCGGCAAGGTCGGCACGGCTTTAGTCACTTCCGGGCCCGGGCTGACGAATGCGGTAACCGGCATTGCCACAGCCTATATGGATTCTATTCCGTTAGTGGTAATTTCCGGGCAAGTGTCTTCGGCGGTAATCGGCAATGATGCCTTTCAAGAGGTTGATGCAGTGGGGATTACTCGCTCTTGCGTGAAGCATAATTTCTTGGTAACTGATATTAATATTTTGGCAAGCACGGTCAAAAAAGCCTTTCACATCGCCGCTACCGGTCGCCCCGGTCCGGTGCTAATTGACATTACAAAAGATGTAACCATCGCTCAGACTGCTGAAAAATCCTATCCTGACACTATAAATATGCGTTCCTATCAGCCTGAAGTGGCAGTTGAGGCAGCACAAATTAGCAAGGCTGTGGATTTAATTATGAGTGCCGAGCGCCCGCTGATTTACTCTGGAGGCGGCAGTGTGATTGGGAATGCGAGTTCTGAGCTGCGTGAATTTACTCGGTTGCTGAATTTTCCGATTACGCAAACGCTGATGGGGCTTGGCGCTTATCCGGCGACTGACCCTCAATCCCTTGGTATGCTTGGCATGCACGGCACTTATGAAGCGAATATGGCAATGCACGAGGCGGATTGTATTATTGCTGTCGGGGCGCGATTTGACGATAGAATTACTGGTAATTTGGATAAATTTTGTCCGTTTGCGAAAATCATTCATATTGATATTGACCCTTCCTCCATCGGCAAAACCGTTAGTATTGATGTGGCGATTGTTGGGCAAGTCAGGGCGGTTTTGAGCGATTTGCTGCAAGCGTTAAAGGGCAAAAAGACCGCTGAAATTGCTAATTGGTGGGCGCAAATTGACAAGTGGCGGAGCAAGGATTCGCTGGCTTACAGCACTAAAACCGGCGTTATTAAGCCGCAAAGTGTGATTCAGGCTTTGTATCAGGTAACCGGCGGCGAGGCGATTGTAACGAGTGATGTCGGGCAGCATCAGATGTGGGCGGCGCAATATTACCCTTTTGATGAGCCGCGGCGGTGGATTAACTCAGGCGGGCTGGGGACTATGGGCTTTGGGCTGCCGGCGGCGATGGGTGCAAAACTTGCCGAGCCGAGCCGTGATGTGGCTTGTGTGACCGGCGAGGGCAGTATTCAAATGATGCTGCAAGAGCTCTCAACTATGCGCCAGTACAGCATTCCGGTTAAAATTATCAATCTAAATAACGGCTATTTGGGAATGGTGCGGCAGTGGCAAGAGTTTTTTTACAACAAGCGTTATGCGATGTCTTATATGGATGCGTTGCCGGATTTTGTCAAGCTCAGTGAGGGTTATGGGCATAGCGGCATTAAGGTTGAAAAATCGGCAGACCTGAAACCGGCGCTGATTGAGGCATTTAAGCAAAAGGATAAAACTGTGTTTTTGGATATTATTACCGACCCGACTGAGAATGTTTTTCCGATGATTGCAGCCGGCGCCGGGCATCACGAAATGCTACTGGCAAGCAAGGATAAAATGCAATCAACCGATGATGAAGGCTTGAATTTAGTGTAATTATGAGACATATTATTTCAGTATTATTAGAAAATGAATCCGGCGCATTGTCCCGTGTGGCGGGGCTTTTCTCGGCTCGTGGATTTAATATTGAATCCCTCACCGTGGCGGCAACGCACGATTCAACCCTGTCTAAAATGACCATTGTCAGCATCGGCGATGACGGAATTATTGAGCAAATTGTCAAGCAATTAAACAAGCTAATTGATGTCGTAGAAGTCACTGATTTAACCGCTCATGAGCATATTGAGCGTGAATTATTACTACTGAAAATTGATGTAAATTCCATCACTCAGGCGGATATTGATAAGCAAATTGATGATTTTTCTGCTAAGATTATTGATGTTTCAGAGGACACTTATTTGCTTGAATTAGCAGGAAAAAGTCAGAAAATTAACGATTTTTTAGCAACTTTTAAGACTACAAAAATTTTAGAAGTTGCTAGGACCGGAGTAACCGGAGTTTGTCAAAATAGAGAAAATAATTAAACAAAATAAGGAAAAAAAATGAACAGATATTACGATAAGGACGCGGATTTAGAGATTATTAAAAGTATGAAAATTGCCATCATCGGCTACGGTTCACAAGGGCATGCACACGCTAATAATTTGCAAGATTCTGGGGCAAATGTGGTGGTCGGCTTGCGTGCTGGCTCGGCGAGTGAGGCTAAAGCAAAGTCCGCTGGGCTGGAGGTAAAATCTGTGGAAGCCGCCACCGCATGGGCAGATTTGGTGATGATTTTGGCGCCGGATGAATTTCAAGCGCAAATTTATACTGATAATATTGAGCCGAATTTGAACCAAAATGCAACTCTGGCTTTTGCTCATGGATTTAATATTCATTACGGGAGAATTACTCCCAGAGCCGATTTGGATGTAATTATGATTGCTCCAAAAGCGCCGGGGCATACTGTTCGCTCGGAATTTGAAAAGGGCGCTGGAATCCCAGATTTAATCGCCGTTGCCCAAGATGCCTCCGGAAACGCTAAGGCTACGGCACTTTCCTACGCCTCAGCGATTGGCGGCGGTCGCACTGGAATTTTGGAAACCACTTTCAAGGACGAAACTGAAACTGATTTATTCGGCGAGCAAGTGGTGCTTTGCGGCGGCACGACAGCCTTGGTGCAAGCGGGTTTTGAGACTCTTGTGGAGGCCGGCTACGAGCCAGAAATGGCATATTTTGAATGCTTGCACGAGCTCAAATTAATCGTAGATTTGATGTATGAGGGCGGCATTGCAAATATGCGATATTCCATTTCAAACACCGCAGAATACGGCGATGTAACCCGTGGGCCGCGGATTGTAACTGATGACACTAAGGCAGAAATGCGCAAAATCCTCACAGAAATTCAAGACGGCTCATTTGCGCAAGAGTTCGTTGCAAATGTCGGAGATTTGCCCGCCCGCCGCGAACTTCAGCGTCAGCACAAAATCGAACAAGTCGGTGAGTCGTTACGCTCAATGATGCCGTGGATTAACAAAATTGTTGATAAAAACAAAAACTAAAATCATCTGTTTGAATGGAATTATTATGTCATTTTAAATTTGGTATTAAAAAGTGAAAACAGATAAAAAAGCCAAAATAGGGATTTATTTATTGCCTAATATTCTTACAACTATGGGGTTGTTTGCGGGGTTTTTTGCGATTATTTTGGCGACAAAAGGGCAATATGCGGAGGCGGCGATTGCGATTTTTGTGGCGATGTTGTTTGATGGTTTGGATGGGCGGGTGGCACGCCTGACGAATACCCAGAGTGCTTTTGGCGAGCAATACGATTCTATGGCGGATATGCTTTCATTTAGCGTTGCGCCGGCGTTGCTGATGTATTTTTGGCAATTTGCTGATTTGGGCAAAATTGGCTGGCTGGCGGCATTTATTTATACTGCTGCTGGGGCGTTGCGGCTGGCGCGTTTTAACACTCAAATTGGGGTTGAGGATAAGCGTCATTTTCAAGGCCTGCCCTCGCCTGCTGCGGCTGCACTGATTGCTGGCTGGGTCTGGACTCAGCAGAATATTAGTAGTAATTATGATAGTTCTCTGACCATTCTCAGCTGGATTATTTTGGTCGGCGCTGGGGTTTTGATGGTCAGCAATGTGCGTTATTACAGCTTCAAGGAAATCAACCTAAAAGGCCGCTCGTCCTTTAAATTACTGCTGTTGGCGGTTTTGATTATTATTACTATCAGCATTTTTCCGAGTGCGATTTTGTTTATTTTGTTTTTGGCTTATACGCTTTCGGGGCTGCTGATGACGATTATTGATGTCAGAAAAAAACGCAAATCAAAAAAGCGTTTTCAAGCGATTTGAATAGTTTATAATTTGCAATTATGATAAATCAAATTAGCAATTTCCACTGCAAACAAAGCATTCTCCTGGTTTTGTTGCGATTATTATCGTAAGCTAATTTATCATTTCGTTTGGCGAAAAAGCCTAACACTAAAATTTAAGCAACAAACACGGAGATTAAAATGTCTAATTCTAACAAACTCATTATTTTTGACACCACTTTGCGGGACGGAGAGCAGTCGCCCGGCGCTTCAATGACAAAAGATGAAAAAGTGCGGATTGCCAAAACGCTGGAAAAAATGCAAGTTGATGTGATTGAAGCTGGCTTTGCCATCGCCTCAGTGGGGGATTTTGAGGCAGTCCAAGCGGTTGCTAAAGCGGTGCAAAATTCCACTATTTGCTCACTCGCCAGAGCCCTTGACAAAGACATTGACCGCGCCGCTGAGGCTCTGAGGGGCGCTAATTCTGCACGGATTCACACTTTCATTGCCACCTCAGATATTCATATGAAAATGAAGCTGAAAATGAGCGCTGATGAGGTGGTAACTCAGGCGGTGCGGGCGGTTAAGCGGGCTGGGAAATTTACTGATAATATTGAATTTTCGCCTGAGGACGCCGGGCGCTCGGATGAGGATTTTCTCTGCCGAATTATTGAAGCCACAATCGCTGCAGGCGCCACTACCATTAACATTCCGGACACTGTCGGCTACAACATTCCCGAGCAGTTTGGGGCAACAATTAAGTCTTTGATTGAGCGCGTGCCGAATGCTGATAAGGCGATTTTTTCAGCCCATTGCCATAATGATTTGGGGCTGGCTGTGGCTAATTCTTTGGCGGCGGTGCTGAACGGCGCAAGGCAAGTGGAATGCACTATTAACGGGCTGGGCGAGCGTGCTGGCAACACTTCGCTGGAGGAAATTGTGATGGCAGTGCGCACTCGGCAAGACATATTTGATTGCGACTCCGGCATTGACTCAGCCCATATTCTGGCGGCATCACGCTTGGTTTCCAGCGTAACTGGTTTTATTGTCCAGCCGAATAAAGCCATTGTCGGCGCGAATGCCTTTGCCCATGAGGCCGGAATCCATCAGGACGGCGTTCTAAAATATCGTGAAACTTACGAAATTATGCGCGCTGAGGATGTCGGCTGGAATACTAATAAGTTGGTTCTCGGCAAGCATTCTGGCAGAAATGCTTTCAAAGTGCGGCTTGGCGAGCTTGGAATTAGTTTTGAGACTGATGAAAGTTTGAATGATGGCTTTTTGCGTTTTAAAGAATTAGCGGATAAAAAGCATCAAATTTTTGATGAAGACTTGCAGGCATTGGCCTCAGAGGTGCAAACTCAAACCACTGATTTGATTAAATTGGTTTCGCTGAAAGTCTGTTCGGAGACCGGCGGCAAAAATACAGCAAATGTGATTTTGAGTATTAACGATGTTGAAAAGTCAGCCACAGCAAGCACTTCCGGAGCGGTTGATGCCACTTTTAGTGCGATTAATTCATTGGTTGAGCTGGAGCTAAATCTGCAACTTTATTCAGTTTCAAATGTCACTCAAGGCACTGATAGCCTCGGCGAGGTCAATGTACGCTTGGAATTTTTAATCAATGTCGGCTTGGAATATTTGAGTTTAGAGCGCCGTTCTAACAGCCTCTCCGGCGGGGAATCACAACGAATCCGCCTCGCCAGTCAAATCGGCGCTGGGCTGATGGGGGTGCTGTATGTTTTGGACGAACCGTCAATTGGTTTGCATCAGCGAGACAATAAAAAACTGCTTGGCACGCTGACTTATTTGCGTGATTTAGGCAATACTGTGATTGTGGTTGAGCATGATGAAGAGGCGATTTTGCAAGCCGATTTTGTTATTGATATTGGCCCCGGCGCTGGCGTGCATGGCGGAGAAATTAGCGCTTGCGGCACGCCAAAACAAATTAGTAATAATCCAAAATCACTCACCGGCGACTACCTCAGCGGTCGGCAAAGCATTGCCACGCCTGCAAAACGCAAGACTGCAAAAAACTGGCTGACCCTCAAAG
>JAAOIF010000025.1 GCA_015163925.1 Candidatus Thioglobus sp. | reverse complement strand
TTTGGCGAGTGTGGAATGCGGTGGCTGACGAGGACGATGGCTTGCTTGCCAAGACTCCGGGAATTGGCAAAAAAACTGCGCAAAAGCTGATTGTGGAGCTAAAAGACCGCTTGGCAAAATTGGAATTAGAAAATACAGCAAATCAAATGCCGGCTGTGAGTAATCCAAATGCCAGCAAAGCTGCGCAAGCCTTACAGTCATTGGGTTTCAAGGCTAAAGAGGCGGATAAAATGTTAAGTGGTATTAATGATTTACTCTCAACTGAGGAATTAATTCGCGCGGCGCTAAGAAATAAATAAACCGTTCCAAGCAATCATCAAAATCACCGCTGGAGCAACGATTGCCGCCAGCCAGTACCAAATTTTATACGCCAAATTTCCAATTCCAAGCGAGCTTAAAATATTAGATTTACTCGCCAGCACCCAAGTAGCAAACAGGCTAATTCCCAGACCCCCCAAGGGCAAGAGGATATTAGTGGTCAGAAAATCGAGTGAATCAAAAATATTTCTGCCAAACAATTTGACCTCCGCCCACTCGTTAAATGCCAGCAAGGCGCTGATGCCGATGAGCCAAATAATTATGCCCATCAGCCAAGCGGATATTCGGCGAGTGAGTTGGGTTTTTTGCTCAACAAATCTCACCACCGGCTCTAAAATTGAAATCGCCGAAGACAAGGCGGCAATTAGTAATAATAAGAAAAAAGCAATCCCAAAAAACTGCCCAAAAGGCAATGCTAACAGCGCATTCGGCAAGCTAATAAATAGTAACGATGGACCACTACTCGGCTCCAAACCATAGGTGAAAATCAGTGGAAAAATCGCCAAACCAGCCAGCAGCGCCACTAAAGTATCAATTAGCGCAATGCTAAGTGAAAGCCGCACCACTGCTGTATTTTTGCTTAAATATGAGCCATAAACCATCATCGCCCCCATACCCAGAGACAGGGTGAAAAACGCATGCCCCAAGGCGATTAGAGTGGTTTCAGTGCTAATCAATGAAAAATCAGGGGTAAATAAATACGCCAGCGCCTCGCTAAAACCGGCTTGCTGAGAGGCATAAATCACCAAAATAATTAGTATCAAAAACAGCGCCGGCATCGCTAATGAAATGACTTTTTCAATCCCCTGATTGACCCCTTTTGCCACAATTAATATTGTTAATAACATAAAAATACTATGCCAAAAAAGCAGCTGTGATGGGCTTTTGAGCAAATCAGCAAAATGATTTTTCACTTGCTCTGGCGCAGCACCGGCTAAGTCGTTTTGCAAAAATACTGCTAAATATTCCAGCGCCCAGCCCGCCACCACTGAATAAAACGACAGAATTAAAAAGCCAGTAATAATTCCAATAAAGCCAAAAATCACCCAAAATCGGCTTGCTTTGAATTTTCCGGCGAGATTTTCAAACGCAGAAACCGGATTAGCTTGCGCAGTTTTACCAATCAAAATCTCGGCAATCAGCACCGGAATTCCCACCAAAGCGATGCAAAATAAATATACCAAAATGAAAGCCCCGCCGCCGTTTTCACCGACAATATAAGGGAATTTCCAAATGTTGCCCAGCCCCACCGCCGAGCCGACTGCGGCTAATAAAAATACGCTTCGGTTGGACCATTGCGGCTGACTTTTCATAATTATTCCTTAAAAGATTTTTGTAAAATTGTATATAAAAATTACTATAAAATCAACAAAAATATAAGATAAAACTAAAAAAATGGCTGATTTTGATGAATTTAAGTTTGATATTAACTCGCTAAAAAAACCCAGAAAACCTGGAATTAGCGGATTTATGCGGATTAAAAATGAGGCAAAATTTTTGCGCCTTTCAATCCTTTCTCATATTGAATTTTACGATGAAATTATCGCAGTTTATAACGATTGTAACGATGCCACGCCGGAGATTTTGCAAGATTTACAAAAGCAATTTCCAGACAAAATCAAAATTTACCATTACCTGCCAAAAGTCCATCCGACCAACAGTAATGGGCATTCTGAAAGTCCGGCAGAATCGGTTCACAGCTTGGCAAATTATTACAATTATGCGATGTCAAAAACCACTTTCACAATCGTTACAAAATTGGACGCTGACCACTTGGCAATTAAGGAAAATTTAGCGCCGATGATTGCAAAAATCCGCGCTGAAATGCAACAAAACAAACCAACAAAATATATGTTTAGCGGCATAAATTTGATAGAAAATCCAGCCGGAAAATTAGTAGTAAATGCCCAAAAAACGACTAATTTATTTGTTGGAAATGGCGACCATTGGTACTTTCCAGCCAATGAAAATATAACATTTGAGCAAGCGCCAGTTTGGGAAGTACTGAATTTCAGCGGCGTGAATTTGAAATCAGAATATCTTGGAATTATGTATTTTCACCTGAAGTTTTTAAAAGATAATTTTGGTTTTGAAAATCAGGATGAGGCAATAAAACGCAAATTTATAAAAAAAATATTAGAGACTGTAAATTATGTTGAATTTGATGTTTTTCGCTCCAAAAAATTTATTAATAATCTTAAAAAAAATAGTATTTCGCAGAAAAATCCTTTAAAAAACAGCATAAGAAAATTTATTTTGAATAGAAATAAAGCATTTTTTAATTTAGTAATGAAATTATTGAGGATAAAACGCTATAATTTACAGCTAATACGACTAATTACTTTGAGGCAGGATTTAAAAAATATTGATTTTCCAGCTTATGCTGAAAAAATCAAATCTTGCTGACGGGCTGAGGGCTGCCACACTGTCATTCTGAACAAGATTTAAGAATCTCATATTATAAAAAAGACCGTGCTTGCTGGATGAGACCCTGAATCAAGTTCAGGGTGACAGTAATGGAATGAGACCGTGCTTGCTGGCTGAGACACTGAATCGAGTTCAGGGAGAGAGGTAATTGTTAATTATTAATGGTTAATGGTTAATGAAAAGCAAGAGCAAGAGCGTATGCATTCCCACGCACAGCATGGGAACGAGGGTAAAACAGACCTTATAAATCAAAGATATTCAACCTTTAAAATCTCATAAATAATATCGCCGGCTGGGGCTTTGACGGTTACTTCATCGCCTTCCTCGTTGCCCATTAGGGCGCTGGCGATGGGGCTGTGGCAAGAGATTTTGCCTAAGGAAATATCGGCTTCGTCCTCGCCGACAATCTGGTAAGTGACTTCGCTGGAGTCATTAATATTCATCAAAGTTACTGTCGTGGCAAACACGCAGCGCCCGTCCTGATTGAGTTTGGCGACATCAATCACTTGGATGCGTGAGAGCTTGGACTCAATTTCCTTAATTCGCCCCTCGCAAAAACTCTGTTCCTCTTTGGCGGCGTGGTATTCGGCGTTTTCCTTCAAATCTCCATGCGCTCGGGCAGTGGCAATGTCTTGGACGATGCGTGGGCGCGTTATATCTTTGAGCTGCAAAAGCTCTGCCTCTAAGGCTTTCGCGCCGCCGACTGTCATTGGTGTATTTTCCATTTCTGCCCCTTTTAATGTAATGATTGCAAAGTTCTAACGCTAATTTTATTATGAGTTTTGAGTCCGTCCAACATCGCAAAAGCCGCTGCTATGGTGGTCGCACAGGTAATTTTATGCACCAAAGCTTGGCGGCGAATTTCAGCAAAATCCTGCGCCCCTTGAGTGTCTTCGGTGGAATTTATGATGAGGTCAATATCGTCATTTTTAATCATATCAACGATGTGCGGCGAGCCTTCGGAGACTTTATTGACGATTTCGCATTGCAAGCCGGCGCCGGATAAAATGTCCTGATTGCTGCGGGTGGCGGACAAAGTGAAGCCTTGAGCGACCAATTTTTTGCCCAATTTTACTAATTCGCTGCGGTCAAGTTTCCTCAGGCTGACAAAGGCTTTGCCGCTGTCTGGAGCGCGGTCTCCGGCGGCGAGTTGGGCTTTGTCAAAGGCTGAAGCGAAGTCATCGCCGATGCCCATTACCTCGCCGGTGGAGCGCATTTCTGGACCTAAAATTGGGTCAATCCCTAAGAATTTATTGAATGGAAAAACTGCCTCTTTGACGCTAAAATGCTTTGGAATTATCTCTTTGGTGAAGCCTTGTTTTTTTAGCGAAACCCCTGCCATCACCCGTGCAGCAATGTTTGCCAGCGGCACGCCGATAGCTTTGGAGACAAACGGCACGGTGCGTGAGGCTCTGGGATTTACCTCAATTACATAAATTTCGCCGTCCTGATAAGCCAGCTGAGTATTCATCAAACCCACTACATTCAAGGCTTTCGCCATAGCAATCACCTGAGTTCGCATTTTATTCAGCACAGTTTTCGTAAGAGAATACGGCGGCAGCGAGCAAGCAGAATCGCCAGAATGAATGCCCGCCTGCTCAATATGCTGCATAATTCCGCCAATCACCACATCTGTGCCATCGCAAATTACATCAATATCAACCTCAATCGCATGGTCTAAAAATGAGTCCAGCAACACCGGTGAGTCGTTTGAGACCTGCACAGCGCTATTCATATAATGCTCCAA
The DNA here is from genome assembly GCA_015163925.1 of Candidatus Thioglobus sp. GTDB lineage: Bacteria > Pseudomonadota > Gammaproteobacteria > PS1 > Pseudothioglobaceae > JAAOIF01. The sequence continues at coordinate 5,282 of JAAOIF010000025.1, read as the reverse complement.
ACTCTCTTGGTCGTACACGACTTCCATTGCCCGCCCGCCCAGCACATACGAAGGCCGCACCACCAGTGGAAATCCGATGGCATCAGCAATAGCGCCGGCCTGCTCAAGCGAACGCGCCGTGCCGTTGAGTGGCTGCTTCAAATCTAATTCTTGCAAGAGCTTGGAAAAACGCTCCCGGTCCTCGGCTAAGTCAATCGCATCGGGGCTTGTGCCAATAATTTTGGCTCCACTTTTCTCCAATTCAGCGGCGAGTTTCAGCGGCGTTTGCCCGCCATAATGCACAATAATTCCGTCCGGATTTTCAATATCAATTACTGCCAAAACATCTTCCAAAGTCAGCGGCTCAAAATATAATCTGGCGGAAATATCATAATCGGTGGAGACAGTTTCCGGATTGCAATTCACCATAATCGTCTCAAAACCGTCCTCCCGCAAGGCAAGCGAGGCATGCACGCAGCAGTAATCAAACTCAATTCCTTGCCCAATTCGGTTCGGTCCGCCGCCGAGAATCATAATCTTTTTATTCGCACTCGGCAGCGCCTCACACTGCTGCTGATAAGTGGAATACAGGTAGGCGGTCTGGGTGTCAAATTCCGCCGCACAGCTATCCACTCGCTTGAAAACCGGCTTGACATTTAGCGCTTTTCGCCGCTCCCGAACGCTGGATTCACTGCAATTTAACAGGCTCGCCAGCCGCATATCAGAAAAACCTTGCTGCTTTAAAGCCAACATTTTCTCAGCAGTAACATCGGCAATTAAAGTGCCAGTAATTTGCATTTCGCTGGAAACGATGTCCTCAATTTGCGCCAAAAACCACAAATCCACTTTGGATAAATCAGCCACTTCCTCAAGGCTCATTCCCAATCTGAAGGCATCTGCCAAGTAAAAAATTCGCTCACCTCTGGCGGAAATGCACTCGGAGCGAATTTTGCTTTTAGCGTCATCAGCGCTCAAATCTACAATCGGGTCCAGCCCAGATTTATCAGTTTCCAAACCGCGCAAAGCCTTCTGCAAAGCCTCTTGAAAGGTTGAGCCCATCGCCATTACCTCGCCGACAGACTTCATCTGAGTGGTCAGGCGGTCGTCCGCTTTGGGAAATTTTTCAAAGGCAAAACGCGGAATTTTGACGACCACATAATCAATACTTGGCTCAAATGAGGCCGGAGTTTTGCCATTAGTAATATCGTTTTCCAACTCATCTAAAGTGTAGCCGACTGCTAATTTTGCTGCTACTTTGGCGATTGGAAAACCGGTGGCTTTTGAGGCTAAAGCGGACGAGCGTGAAACTCGTGGATTCATTTCAATAATGGTCAGCCGCCCGTTTTTAGGATTCAGAGCAAATTGCACATTTGAGCCGCCAGTATCAACGCCGATTTCCCGCAGCACCGCCAATGAAGCATTTCTCATAACCTGATATTCCTTATCAGTAAGGGTTTGCGCCGGAGCAACAGTAATGGAATCGCCGGTGTGAATGCCCATCGGGTCAAAATTTTCAATCGAACAAATGATAATGCAATTGTCTTTGCTGTCGCGCACGACCTCCATTTCAAACTCTTTCCAGCCCAAAATTGATTGCTCCACTAACAGCTCATTAGTCGGCGAGAGGTCTAAGCCGCGCTCGCAAATTTCGATAAATTCTTCCTTGTTATAAGCAATTCCGCCGCCGCTTCCACCCATAGTGAATGACGGGCGAATGACTGTCGGAAAGCCGACTTGCTGCTGGATTTTATGGGCTTCCTCCAAATTATGAGCGATGGCTGCTTGCGGCATATCTAAGCCGATTTTTAGCATTGCCGCACGGAATAAATCACGGTCTTCGGCCTTGTCAATTGCCTCTTTTTTAGCACCAATCATTTCCACGCCGTGCTTTTTTAACACTCCGTGGCGTTCCAAATCCAAAGCACAATTTAGCGCCGTTTGCCCGCCCATAGTCGGCAGCAGGGCATCGGGCTTTTCCACTTCAATAATTTTCTCAACCGTGCGCCACTCAATCGGCTCAATGTAAGTCGCATCAGCCATTTGCGGGTCGGTCATAATTGTTGCCGGATTGGAATTTACCAAAATCACTCGGTAGCCTTCCTCACGCAGAGCCTTGCACGCCTGAGCGCCGGAATAATCAAATTCACAGGCTTGCCCTATCACAATCGGACCAGCGCCGATAATGAGAATACTGCTTAAATCTTGTCTTTTAGGCATTGCTAAAAACTACGCCAGCCTAAAAATCGTCGCTTTCGGCCGGAATTTCGCCATCGTAAATATCAAATGTGCGTTTTTGCAAATAGGCGGAACGGGTGGAAATGTAGCGGTCGTCTGCGTTTTTGAGCAAATCTGTGGTCGGCAATAATTTAGTCCGAGTATCCACTGCCCGAATTAGTGTTAGCGCCAGAGTTGTGTCAGAATCAACATTTGCTAATAATTCATTGTTGCCGCGAATGTCTGTAAATCTGCCGGCGGCATCACGAATAGTTGATGGCCCTAAAATCGGCAAAACCACATAAGCCCCAGCCGGCGTGCCCCACAGCGCCATAGTTTGCCCAAAATCTTCCCGAGTTCGCTCCAATCCAATTTCACTTGCCACATCAAATAAACCAAATAAACCAATCGTTGAATTGATGAAAATCCGCCCAAAAGTATTGGCGCTATCAAAGACTTCAAACTGCAAAAGTTCATTTCCAAGAGTGATTACATCGGTCAAATTATCAGAAAAATCACTCACCCGATTTCGCACAATTTTCGGCGTGGAATTTTTGTAAGCTCTGGCGACTGGCTCAAAAATATTTTCATCCAAAGCCTGATTAAAACTGTCAATTGAGCGATTAACGCCCTCAAATGGATCGACCTCATCAGCCATTATTGCCGTGCTAAATAGCAGCGCCAAACTTATTATTAACTGTTTCATTTTTGCATATCCTTTATAAAATTATCAAATAAACCGCTCATATCCTGCGGACCCGGCGAGGCTTCGGGGTGCCCCTGAAAACCAAATGCCTTCTTGCCAACCACTTTCACCCCCTGAATTGAACCATCAAAAAGTGAGCGGTGAGTTACTTTCAAACCAGCCGGCAAACCCTCATCAGCAACCGCAAAACCATGATTTTGTGAAGTAATCATAACTTGCTTATTATACAAACTTTGCACCGGATGATTAGCCCCATGATGACCAAATTTCATTTTCTGCGTTTTAGCGCCACTTGCCAGCGATAATAGCTGATGGCCTAAGCAAATTCCAAACATCGGAATATCCTTTTGCAACAGGGTTTGAATGCTTTTAATCGCATAATTACAAGGCTCGGGGTCGCCCGGACCATTTGACAAAAACACCCCGTCCGGCCGCATTGCTAATATTTTATCAGTTGGCGTTTTTGCATTCACCACAGTAACCGCACAGCCCCTATCCACCAGCATTCTAAGGATATTTCTCTTCACTCCAAAATCATAAACTACCACTTTGAATTTACTCTTAACAGCGGCAAAATCGCCCTTGTTCAAATCAAATGAACCATGCTTAAATTTATAGGTTTTTTTAGTGGAAACTACTTTGGCTAAATCAGTATTTTTCAAGCCAGCAAAGGCTTTCGCTTGCTTTATCGCCGCCGCCTCATCAATTTTATTACCAGTAATAATGCAGCCTTTGAGTGCGCCTTTTGAGCGTAAATGCCGCGTCAGCGCTCGGGTGTCAATATCACTAATTGCCACAACTTTATGCTTTAACAAATATTCTCCAAATCCCATTTCAGAGCGCCAATTACTTATCAGCAAAGGCAAATTACGAATAATCAGCCCAGCGGCGTGAATTTTATCAGCCTCAGCATCCACTAAATTAGCGCCAGTATTGCCGATATGAGGGTAAGTTAGGGCGATAATTTGCTGGGCATAAGAGGGGTCGGTGAGGATTTCCTGATAGCCGGTCATTGAAGTATTAAACACCACCTCGCCCACCGCAGAGCCACTGATACCAACGGATTTGCCCTTGAAAATCTTGCCATCTTCCAATACTAATGAAGCTAATAAATCTGCCTGAGACACCCGCTACTCCGAATTCAAAACTTTCCGAATTTTACCATATCGGCTATTTTATGCAAAGGCCGAATGGGTATAATTATTGGTTTTAAAATGCTTTGAAAATGCCTTGAAAATTATGGGAAAAATTATGAATATTACTGTTGAAAACATCAAATGCGGCGGCTGCGCCAGCACAATTAGCAAAAAACTCAGCTCAGTTTTTGCCACTCAAAACATCCAAATTAATATTGAAAAAGGTGAAATTAGTATTGATTTGCCAGCTGAAAAAAAATCAGAATTAACTAAAGTTTTGCTGAATTTAGGCTACCCAGAGGCTGATTCTGTGCATGGGCTAAATTCCGCCAAAGCCAAAGCAAAATCGTTTGTTTCCTGCGCAATCGGCAAAATAGACCAATGAAACTGCAAGTCAACGGCAACAAATTTGAACTCCGCGGCGAGAATCTAACCGATTTAATCGGGCAATTAGGCTATGAAAATCAACGCATCGCCTTAGAGGTAAATTCGCTAATTGTGCCAAAATCACAACACTCAAAATTCATTTTAAGCCCCGGTGATAAGATAGAAATCATCAAAGCAGTCGGCGGCGGTTAAGCCATAAAATCAATTTTTTAATCGTTAAAACCTAATATCCAGCCAAGCTTTTCTTCAATTTCTTGCATTTCTTTTCTGCTTAGTTGAGTTAGCATTTCTGAGGTAAATTTATTGGCATCAATGGCGCGAATATAATCACAAACAACATCTGAATTATGCTCCAATCGGTCTTGTTTTCTCACTCTAAAACGCAAAAAAGTGTTGTCTTTCAAATTAGTTGAAAGCGGCAAAATATTGACCGTTGTATGCCTTAAATTATTTAATTGGTTAGATTGAATGACTAAAACTGGACGAATTTTCCCAATTTCTGCACCACTACTCGGATTGAGATTTGCCAAGTAAATACCGCCTCTTACAAACTTTTGATTCATTTTTTGAATGATTTTATATAGTTAACTGCCTGCTGATAAATATCATTGCTAACCCAGCCTTTAAGCGGTTCTTCCTCTAAACCGTCCATTAGCGTGCTGTCAAAATCACGCTTTAATTCTTCGTCTAAACCTCTGGTTTCAATGGCAGATTTTTGCATTGCTTGGATGATTTTTTGCCTTCTAATTTCTTCAATCCCCTTGCGAATTAAGGCACTTTTAGACATTTTAGCGTCTAATGCCATTTGATTTATTTGGTCAAAAAATTCATCTTTAACTTTTAAAGTAATTGTTCTCATA
>JAAOIF010000024.1 GCA_015163925.1 Candidatus Thioglobus sp. | reverse complement strand
ACAAAATGCCCGTGATGCTCCATATAATACACAGCCCCGAGTGCAGCGAAAATCAGCGCTGTAAAAACTGTGATTAGTGTGTAAAAACCTAAACTTTTGCCTTCAATTTGTTGATAACGAATATTCATAAATTCCTTAAATGCCGCTGTAACGCACGCCTGTATTCAAATTCATATCAGCTCTAATTTGTGTGCTTTGCACTTGTTTGAGGGTTTGATTGATATTGCTGGAGCTGTCATACAAATCACCAAAAATCACCGCATCGCTTTTTGCACTAACACTTGCCACACAAGCCGGCTGCTCGCCTTTATCCACTTTATGAACGCACATTGTGCAAGACTCGACAGTCCCCTTGCCACGCGGCGAATGCTCTTTTTGCTCGGTCAAATTCTCATGCACAAACGAGCGGGCATCATACGGACAAGCCATCATACAATAGCGGCAACCGATGCACAGATGCTTATCCACCAGCACAATCCCATCGGCACGCCGCACCGAAGCATTAGTCGGGCAAACATCCACGCAAGGCGGCTGCTCACAATGCTGACACATTAGCGGCAAATTAGTAATCTTTTTAGTCGCCTTATCCTGCACTTTGATATTTTTAATCCACGCCGGTTTTTGCTCATTAGTGGAATGAATTTCCCCGCCCCAGCCGTGTTCCTGCTGACAGGCGCTGACCATATTATCAATATCATTTTCCGATAATTTATTAGTATCAACCAGCATTCCCCAGCGTTTTTCATTAGTAACAGGCGTTTCACTGGCGGCAAAAGTGGTTAAAGTAATTCCGCTGGCAACCGCTGTAACGCTTGCTGTGGTTGCAGTTGAGGCTTTAATAAAATCTCTACGATTGAATTTTTTACTCATCATCATCCCCTTTTTTATCTACTTCTTCGGCGGTAAAAGTGTTTGTGGAAATCGGCTCGGCAGCAGTATTTTGCTTGGCTATTGTCGCCTGACTCGGCGTAGTCCGGTGGCATGCAAAACAATCAACACTCACGCTCACCTGTTGATGGCAAGTGGAGCAAAACTGGTCTTTTGCGTTAATCGGATGGTAATTTCCAGTTGCATCATTTTTGCCAGAATGACAATTCACACAGCCCTTGAGCGAGCTTTCATCAGTGCGAATGCCTTGCCGCAAAGTCTTATCGCGCTTGTGTTTTAGCAGCTCCGGGTGCATTTTCCGAATAGCCGAAATGCTTTTGTGAAAGGTCTTGCCGGCAGCCCTCAGAGCATTTGCCTCATCGCCAAGACTATGCGAATTGCTATGGGCAAAGGCTGAATTTAGCAGCAAAACCAACAAAATAATTAATCCACGAGACATATTTTTCCTATTCAAATCATTAAAAAACCATTCAAAAATCAACCAATTTAATCGCTGCCCAGCCCCATTTGAATATATCCGGTCGGGCAAACATCGGCGCAAATATGGCAACCGATACATTTATCATAGTCGGTATCCACATAACGCCCGAGTGTTGATTGGTCTTTTTTGACCTTGAAAACCGCGTCCTGTGGGCAATACATCACGCAATTATCACATTCAAAACACAGCCCGCAAGACATACAACGGCCGGCTTCTTTTTGTGCATCTTCCTCACTATAACCAATCAAACGCTCTTCAAAATTGCCCAAAACATTATCAACATTTACTAATTTATGATTTCTGGCATTCCGCTCTTCCTTGTCAAAATGCCCTAAAAATAGCTCGGTGTGCGGAATTATGGAAGCAAATGAGCGGTCTTCATAATTATGCACCGCATAATCTGCTGAATCCGTGCCAGCGCCCGGGTTGCCGTCTGAGTCATATTTGCCGGCAGGGGCAAGGTCCCACTCGCCTAATTTTTTCATTAAATCAAAATAATGCACATCAACTTTTGGCCGCGCAGTTTGCTCTTTGCCGGCTAAATAATCACCGATACTCTCAGCCGCAATACTGGCTTGACCGATAGCTGTGGTTAATAAATGCGGACGCACAACATCGCCGCAAACGAAGAATCCGGGCTTGTCTGGAATTTGATAATTTCTATCGGCATCAATAAAACCACGCTCATTAAAAAATGAATCATCCAAGCCTTCATTATCAACCGCTTGTCCAATTGCCGGCACAATCAGCTCACATTCCACCTCAAACTCAGAGCCTTCAATAATGACTTTTTTGTCATCTAAACGAGCAAAACGCAATGCCGTAGCCCGGCCGTCCGCATTTTTAATCACTTCTAACGGTTGCAATTGCCCCTGAATTTCTACGCCTTCACGGTTTGCATCATCAATTTCCTCTTGTGCGGCTGACATATTTTCAATAGTTGAGCGAGTGGTTAATAATACATCAGCGCCCAAACGCTTAGAGGTATCAACCACATCGTGGGCAGTGTCGTTAAAGATAATATTTTCTGGCCGGTCTTTTTCTGGAACATTTGTGATGTTACCCAAACGCCGTGCAACCGAGACTACATCAATAGAAGTATCGCCGCCGCCAATACAAATCACCTTGCCGGTAATATGCTGCAAACGCCCCTGATTATATGCCTCTAAAAATGCCACACCAGAAACACAATTTGTAGCGTCACCGCCGGGAATCGGCAACGAGCGACCACCCATAGCGCCGATAGCAAACAGCACAGCATCATACTTTTTCTCCAATTCTTCAATGCTAATATCCACCCCGACTTTAGTGTTCATTTTAGTCTCAACGCCGGTCTCCAAAATCCTATCAATCTCATACTGCAACACATCTCGCGGCACTCTATAATCCGGAATTCCATACATCATCATACCGCCAAGTTTTTCGTATTTTTCAAAAACTGTAACGCTGTGACCCTGCTTTCGCAGTTGTAATGCTGCTGATAAACCACCACAACCGCCGCCGATAATTGCAACTTTTTTGCCAGTGTCAGCCGCGTCAATCTTAAATTTATAACCTTGCTGTTTTGCATTATCACCAATAAATTGCTCCACCGCATTAATGCCGATTGTGTCCTCAACCTCGTTGCGATTACAGCCGTCCTCACAAGGTGCCGGACAAACCCGACCCATAATTGACGGAAATGGATTTGCATCAGTTGAACGCTTGAAGGCATATTCCTGCCAGCTCATATCGCCGGGCGGCTTTTCCATGCCACGCACAATATCAAGCCAGCCACGAATATTATGCCCAGACGGACAAGAACCCTGACAGGGCGGGGTCTGGCTCACATATGTTGGACACTTATACGAAGTATCATTTTGGAAAATCTTCTGATTCCAAGGCACATCGCCTAACTCATCACCCTCATCTTTAAACATTCTAAATGTGTGATTCTCGCCTTTATAATTTTGTCTGTATGGATTTTTTTGCATAATATCTCCTTAGTCTATTTTTACAGTTTCATCAGTTTTATCATTAATTTCAGTCTCAATTTCAGTCTCAATTTCAGTCTTAATTTCAGTCTCAATTTCAGTCTTAATTTCAGTCTCATCAGTTTGCGGCTTATCCATTATAATCGCCTCGCTGACTAACTGATGGGCGCTGACAATCATATATGGGTCAAAATCAAATTTCGGCAAAACCTTGCTAAATTGCGATTTACAAATAGCACAAATTGCCACCAAAGTATTGACCGCATCGGATTTTTCCACTGCCTTCAGCGCTTGCATTCTGGGCATCGCCCCCTTGATACGAACCTCCATCAAGTCGTCAGTCAGCAAACCGCCGCCGCCGCCACAACAAAATGTTGATTCCATAATACTTTCCCGCTGCATATCCACATAATTATTACAAACCGCCTTAATCACTTCACGCGGCAGGATAAATTGCCCATTCGGAATACCGCCCATATTGCTTGCTCGGGCGACATTACAGGAATCATGAAAAGTTACAACTCGTTCATCATTTGCCGATTTATCAAATTGTATTCGGCCTTGCTGAATTAAATTATGGGTATATTCAATAATATGTTGCGGCTGTGGATAGCGAGAATCCAACTGATTTTGCAGCTTCAAAGCAAACTCATCATTTGCCACAGCCCCTGCTCCAACGCCGGTTAAAGTGTTCCAAAAACTATAAGCCACTCGCCAAGCATGCCCACATTCACCGACCATTACTCTTGAAACTTCCAAGTCTAATGCCGCCTTCCGAATCCGCAAAGCAGCCTTACGCATAACATCGTATGAGCCAATAAACATCCCAAAATTAGCGCCCTCAGAGGCATACGAGCTCATCGTCCAGCTGACACCGTCCTGATGAAAAACCTTGCCATAGCCGATAAAACCATCAATATGCGGCTCGGCAAAAAAGTCAGCCGAAGGGGTGATAAGCAAAATTTCAGCACCTTTCACATCCAGCGGATACTTCACTGCCACGCCGGTTTCTTCCTCAATTTCTTCCTCCAAATCCAGCAAAGTATCACGCAAAGCCGGCTCCGGCAAACCCAAATTATTTCCAATAGTAATGGCTTTTCCCAAAATCTGATTGCAATATTTTTGCCCAACTCCAACCGAATCCATCACTTCCCGGGCTGCCATAGAAATCTCCGCCGTGTCAATTCCATACGGACAAAAAACCGAGCAGCGCCGGCACTGAGAGCATTGGTGAAAATAATTATACCAATCGTCTAACATTTCATCGTCTAATTCTTTAGCGCCGACCAGTTTTGGAAAGTATTTGCCAGCAAAAGTGAAGTGCCGCCGATACACGCTGCGGAATAAATCTTGGCGAGCCACCGGCATATTTTTCGGGTCGGATGAGCCTAAGAAATAATGGCATTTATCAGTGCAAGCGCCGCATTTCACGCAAGCGTCTAAAAACACTTGCACCGAGCGATATTTAGATTTCAGCTCGCCCATTTTGTCAATTGCCACTTGCTGCCAATTATCAACTTTCTCACCCGGAAAACCGAGCGGATTTTGAAATTCGGCATTAGATTTAAACGGCCCGGCGCCACGCATCGCATCAGCCTTAACCGCAGGAATTTCCAAGTAAGTCGGCAATGGTTCTATTACAAAATCGTCAGCCATAATATTATCCTTTGGTTTGTGGCTCGGCGGCGGTTTCAAGAGTTCCGTCTGTGCCGATGGCTTCGCCTAAATGCACAGAATTCTGTTGTTCCTGTTGTAACGCCCAAGCGGAAATGTGGCGTTTTTTGCGTGAATCATCCACCTGATTGCGGGTCGGGGAAAAAAACACGCCGGGAACATGTAATAATTTGGAAATCGGGAAAATCGCCAAAATCAAAAAAGCCAAGAAAATATGCACTAAAAAATGCACTTCTGTCGGCAAATTTACCCAATCAAAAATCAGCAAGCCAGAGGCAAATTCCTTCACCATAATAATATCAGTATGGTTGTCGGTGAAGGTCATAACCACGCCGCTGACGCCAATAATTAGCAAAATAATTAGCATTAAATAATCGCTTGGAGCTGAAATATAACGGATTCTATCAACAAAAATCCTCCGCCCTAACAGCCCTAATAAGCCAATTACAAAAGCAAAAGCGGCATATTTAAAAGGCTGAGTTAGTAAGAGTATTTCCGGCAAATCGCCCGGCCAAAAATAACGCAAATGCCGCACCAGCACTAACGCCAAGCCGATGTGAAACAGCCAGCCGAAAAGCCAGGTCCATTTGCTGGCTTTGAACAAACTCTCAAACAATATAACTTCCCGCAGCATCCGCAAAACCACGCCAGAACGGGTCAGCGGCGCAGGGGCAGTGGGGATTTTCAGCGGCACAGGGGTTTGCCAATATTGAACAATTTTTCTGGTCATTCCAACCAAAAATATCAATAATGAAATATAAAATAAAGTAATAAAAATAATGCTTACTGGATACATATTAGGCTCAAACTCACTGTTTTTTTATGTAAAAATATCTGTAATTTGCACAGACGCTTGGCATCATATTAGCTATAAAAAAAGCCGATATTCCAAAAAAATATCAGCTTTTTAACAGTAATTTAGATGCAACCAGTTGGCTTTGGTAATCCTGCAAAACGACAACCTTGCTTGCCCGGACCGTAAGGAAACAAAGAATATAAATACTTTGAATTGCCTTTTTCTTTGCCGAATTGTTTGCCAATTGCTTTGGTCAAAACCCGCACTGCTGGTGCGATTTGGTACTCTTCAAAATAGCCACGCAAAAAGTTAATCACATCCCAATGCTCGTCTGATAATTCAATATCGTCATGTTTTGCCATTTCCACAGCAATCTCTTTGGTCCAGTCGCTCAAATCTACCAAGAAACCTTCCTCATCTACATTTGCGCCTAATATATCAGCCATTTTCTACTCCTTATTTTTTAAGTTAAAATTTCATTTTTTGCAACAATTCTACAGCCACGAAACCGCCGTTCCATGCTCAACCACTAAATCCACAAAGCCGCTGTAATCCACTAATTGGATATTTTCAGCCAGCTTTGCAGAAATTCCTCTCGCCTCCACATCGCCCTTGAGAGCAAACACTTTGCCATCGGCTGCAAGCTGTGCCAGCATTGATGATTTAGTATTATCAGCGGCACAAATCACCCCATCTTCAAGCAATAAAATAACACTTTTTTCATCAATAATATCCAAACAAGACTGCAAAGAATTGCGCTCAAAAGATGATTTATTTACCGTATGCAACATAATTTTTCCCTAAAAACTCAAGCAAACATCTTGCTCGGCCATAATTTTGGTTAATTCGGCATTTGAGACGATTTTAATTGAAGACTTTTCAGCCCAGTCATCGTCCTCATCCTCATACACAATAGGCATAATATCGGCTTCGCTGAGGCCTCTTTCGCTCAAGGATTGCTCTGAAACATACAACTTATTAATGTCATAATCGCCCAGTGCATTATAGGTTTTGGAGAAGTTTTTCATACCAATTCCATCAGTATTTTGCCCGGCAATAATTTGATAAACGCCATCATCAATAAATGCCAAAGACACATCTTGTTCAAAAGCGGCAGCAATCAAAACCACTTCCAAAGATTCAAGCGCATAAACCGTGCCGTAAGGGGCTTTGCGATTGAGATACATAAATTTCTTAGTTGCCATTTTAGTCTCCGAAAACCACTAATCGTTCTGCTTGAATGCCGGCTTCAATGAGTTGCCCGAGGCCTGAAATGCGAAACGCTGGATTAATATTATTACCTGTAATGCCGTTTTTTCCAGCCTCAGATTCATCCAACATTCCACGCCGCAGTGCCGCTGCTATGCAAATTACTAATTCAGGCTCACCATCAGCGTTTTTAATACCTAACTCAGCCCATTGATTAATAACATTGCGGTCGTCCTGCGGCGGAACGGTAAAAGCCGAGGCATTATTCACTCCGTCATGATAGAAAAATACCCGAAAAATCTCATGCCCCTTAGCAATCGCCGCTTTAGCAAACTGATAAGCGCTGTCGGAGGCTTGATGCTGATACGGACCTTCGTTAATTTGGATAGCAATTTTCATAATCTATCTTTTAGAGGCGAATATAGGCGCTGGAATTGAGCTGATGGCGAGTGCCTTTCCAATCGGAAATGTGGAATTTAGTAAATGGCAAGCCGGTTTTATCAAAAAATGCTGGCCAGCCAATGCGTTCAACCCATTCGCCAACTCTTTCCCAATCGCGGGCATCGTCTTTGTAAACGGCTAAAATTTTCTTCACCACAGCTCCGACCTCAGGCCATCTGGGCGGATTATTCGGCAAGCCGGCTGCTACTAATTTCTGAAAAGAAGGCTTGCTGCGGGCGTTTGAGTGCTTGCCACCAATCCAAATCGCCAGCTTAGAATGCTCCGGATCGTTGATTTGCATCGGCGGACAAGGCGGAAAACAAGCGCCACAACACATACATTTTTTCTCATCAATCTCAAGGGTCGGCTTGCCATTCACCATCGCCGGACGAATTGCTGCCACCGGACAACGGGCAACCACAGTCGGGCGTTCACAAACATTTGCCACTAAATCATGGTTGATTTTAGGTGGCTTAGTGTGCTGAATATTTATGGCAATATCGCCGTGGCCACCGCAGTTAATCTGGCAGCAGGAAGTAGTCATATGCACACGGTTAGGCATTTCCTCTTTGATAAATTCCCCGTGCAAATCATCCATCAGCGATTTCACCACGCCGGATGCGTCAGTGCCGGGAATATCGCAATGGAGCCAGCCCTGAGTGTGGGAAATCATCGAAACAGTAGGCCCAGTGCCGCCCACCGGAAAACCAGCATCCGTCAAGGCTTTAATCAATGGCTCAACTTTCGCCTCAGTATCAACCATAAATTCAATATTTGAACGAATGGTAAAACGCATAAAACCATCACCAAATTCATCAGCAATATCGCATAATTGCTTAATAGTATGGACATCCATTTGCCGCTGAGTGCCGGCGCGAACAGTCCAAATCGCCTCATTGTGCTTGGAGGTATGCTTCAAAACACCCGGACGCGGACGGTCGTGATAAGCCCATTGCCCATAATTGCGGCGCATGGTCGGGTGCATATATTGAATGGGGTCAGGACAGCCTGATTCTATGGGCATTCTGGGTGCTTCAGCCATAATTTTTCTCCTAATAGTTTTGGTAGGACGAATTTCGCCCTAATTAATATTACATATAATATGTATAAATTTATGCGCTGGCTTCGGCTTTATTTTCAAACCACTTAACCGCTTCCTCGTCCCATTTGTCCATGCGAACATAAGACATATAACGCGGCGAATCAACCATATTTGGATTAACTTCCAAGCCCACACCTTCCATAAAATTAACAATGCCGATGCGCTCAATCATCTCACCAGTGCGCTCGTGTTCTAAGGCATTTTCAGCAAAGAAATCAATACATTCGCCGGCAAATTCTTCGATTTTTTCGTAGTCCTCTGCGGTCTCAAGCTTCATAAATGGAATAACCACAGTGCCGAACAAATCGCCGATTTTCAGGGTGCGTTTGCCGCCCATACATATAGTAACGCCTTTGTCATCGCCGGTTGCCAAAATCGCACCTTCGGCTGCATCTTTAATATAATTATGCGTCAGCGGCGAAGTAGCATTCAAGCAGTGCATACATTTAACGCAGTTTTTATTATCAATAGTAAGTGAAGTGTCAGCCTCAACTTTCATACATTGAGTCGGGCAGCGAGAGGTAATATTATCAACCACATAATCCATTCCTTTGTCGGCTACCATTGCCTTCCAAGCGTCTTGGTTGATTTTAATATCATCTCTCCAAGTGCCAATAGTCGCCAAATCCGAACGCTCAATGGAATTCATACAATCATTTGCACAGCCGGAAACCTTAAACTTAAATTTATAAGGCAAAGCCGGCCGGTGCATATCATCCAAAAACGCATTCACCAAAGTCCTGAGTGCCGCTTGCTCATTAGTATTTGACATTTCACAACGCGCCGCGCCGACACAACTCATACCAGTCCGAACCGCCGGACCAGCGCCGCCCATGTCAAAACCATAGTCGTTAAGTTCGTTAAAAATAGTTTGCGTGGTTTTTTCATTTGCGCCCTGAAACATAATATCGCCAGATTGTCCGTGAAAAGCAATCAAACCAGAACCGCCATTATCAACAAAAATATCGCATAAATCTCTTAATAATTTGGAGGTGTAATGCATGCCAGCCGGCGGTTGAATTCTTAAAGTATGGAACTCGCCAGCCTCTTTGAATTTGAATTCGCCGTTTTCGTCTTTCAGCTCGTTAAAACGAGGAATAACGCCGCCGCCGTAGCCAATAACGCCAACAGTGCCGCCTTTCCAGTAGCCTTTTTTAGTCACATACGAAGTTTCTAAAGTTGCTAAAACATCACGAACCATATCAGCTCCGGCGTGGTCATCTTGCGCCAAGCGCTTCAGACCGGTTACAAACGAAGGCCATGGGCCATTTTCTAACTCATCAAGATTTGGGGTATTGTATATTTTTTTTGCCATTTTATTTCTCCAGTTTTTTTAACTA
>JAAOIF010000023.1 GCA_015163925.1 Candidatus Thioglobus sp. | reverse complement strand
TCCACTCAGAAGTCATTGCAGGAACGAGTTTGCGAGATTTTAGATAAACATCAGTTAGATTACAAAATTGACTGGGCGGCAGGGGCTGAGTGCGGCGGTTTTGGCGGAGTTGGAATTGAGCCTGACTAAGCATGAGCTGTTGAAAATTAAAATTAGTGCGGATAATTCGGAGCAAAAACAGCAGATAATTGAGAAAATTATTGAGTTTTCACAGGCGCATTTGGTGCAAGTTATTGGCAATGTTTTGGTGATTTATCGGGCTTTTGATGAGCCGAAAATTATCCTTGGGCGGCGGTAGTTGCTATGAAAATCGCCATCAGTGCTGCAGAAACTTCAGGCGATTTGCTCGGCGGGGAACTGCTTGTAGCGTTGAAAAAACTAAATTCTGACATTACTATTGAAGGCTTGGTGGGCGAAAAAATGGCCAAAAATTCCAAGCAATTATGGAATCAAAATCGGGTAAATGTGATGGGTTTTAGCGAGGTTTTGCAAAAATTACCAGCACTTTTAAAGTTGCAAAAAAGTATTATTACGCATTTTTCTAAGCAGCGCCCGGATGTTTTTATTGGGGTTGATGCGCCGGATTTTAATTTTAAAATTGAGCGAAAACTCAGAGCTCAGGGGATAAAAACTGTGCATTTTATTTCGCCTTCGCTTTGGGCGTGGCGGGCTTCACGGGTGAAAAAAATCAAGCAATCAACTGATTTGATGCTGTGTTTATTTCCGTTTGAAGTGGATTTTTATCAGGCGAATAATCAGCGAGCGGTGTTTGTCGGGCATCCGTTGGCAAGCGTTTTGAGTCCCAGAAAAAATCATACTCAGGGCAAAAATATTTTGCTGCTACCCGGCTCACGAGCTGCAGAGGTAAAAAGATTATTGCCGGAAATGTTATCAGCGGCAGCAATTTTATCAAAGCAAGATTCGGCGCTGAATTTTCATCTGGCTTTGGCAAATGATACTCAGCTAAAATGGGCGGAGGATTTGGCTCAGATGCCGCTTGAGATTTCCACAGGTGAGGCGCAAACGCAGATGCAGCAGGCGGATTTGGCGATTGTTGCTTCCGGCACAGCCACTTTGGAATTGGCCTTGATTGGCGTGCCGATGGTGGTGATTTACAAGCTTTCTGGGCTGAGTTATTTCATCGCCTCAAGGCTGATTAAGAGCGAATTTATCTCGTTGCCGAATGTGATTGCTGCTAAAAAATTAGTGCCAGAATTGGTGCAAAACCAAGCAAATGGGGAGCAGATTGCCGAGCAAGCAAGGCAAATTTTGGCAGCAGATAATAGTAATTTGCTGGCTGAATTTATGAATATTTATCAGCAACTGAGCGTTAATTCAAGCAGCAAATCGGCGAGGATTATTTATGATTTCATCAATGAATAATATTAATAATATTGTAAAAATAGCGCTGGCAGAGGACATTGGAGCTGGTGATGTCTCCGCCGATTTGCTGGATGAGGCAGAAGTTTCAGCGCGTATTATCAGCCGAGAGTCAGCGGTGATTTGTGGAATTGAATACGCCAGCGCCGCATTTTTGCAACTGGACCAAGCGATGCGGCTGGATTGGCAGTTTGCTGATGGCGATTTTATTGGCAAAAATCAGGTGCTGTGTGCGCTCACCGGCTCGTCTGCGGCGATTATTACTGCTGAGAGAGTGGCGCTGAATTTTTTGCAAACACTCAGCGGCGTGGCGACTCAAACTCGGCATTTGGTGGATAAAATTGCTGGCACGAATGCGCAATTATTGGACACCAGAAAGACCATTCCCGGGCTGCGTTTGGCGCAAAAATATGCGGTTGAGTGCGGCGGCGGAGTCAATCATCGCTTGGGTTTATTTGATTGTGTTATGCTCAAGAAAATCATATTCTGCCGCCGGTGGGGTTGCTGCGGCGGTCACAGCGGCTGTGAGGAAATATCCGAAATTACCCTTGATTGTTGAGGTGCAAAATTTGCAAGAATTGCAGTCTGCGCTTGGTTTGGACGGCATCACGAGAATATTATGTGATAATTTTAACACCGCAGATTTGGCTCTTGCCGCCGGACTATCTCAAGGGAAAATGCCGTTAGAGGCTTCTGGTAATATTGATGAAAATAACATTCAGGCAGTGGCGCAAACTGGCGTGGATTTTATCTCCACAGGCGCAATCACTAAGCATATTCGGGCTGTTGATTTGTCTTTGAATTTGGTCTAAATTTGGTCTGAATTTAGTTTTAATTTAGTCTGAATTTAGTTTTAATTTATTACTAATTTGCCAATTATTCCGTGCGGGACAAAGGCTCAGCGCCGGCAGCAAAAAACATAGAACTGAGTAAATCGTTTTTTGTGTTATAACGCATTGGATTATTTTCTTGGTCAACAATACTTCCGCCAGCGGCTTGCAGGATAAAACCGCCGGCTGCTGTGTCCCATTCTGAGCAAATTCCGATGCCCGGATAATAGTCAAATTTGCCCTCGGCAATCAAGCAAAATTTAATTGCACTGCCGATTCCGTTGATTTTATATCGGCCATTTTGAGTGTATTTTAAGTGCTGAATGATTGATGGCCTAGCTATAGAATATCGCCCTACTACAACGCGTAGCGGCACTTTAGGCTTGGAAACAGAGATTTGTTTCAGCTCATTATTTTGTAATTTGTATGCGACCTTGCTGTCATTTGCGTAATAACACGCTTGGCGCATGGGGATAAAAATCATACCAAATACCGGAGTATTATTTTTGATATAGGCAATGCAAGTGCAAAAATCATCGGTTTTATCAATGAAACCACGAGTGCCATCGAGTGGGTCAATCAGCCAATATTCCTTCCACTTCTTGCGTTCTTTGAAAGCAATATAAGAAGATTCCTCGCTGATAATTGGAATACCGGGAATGAGTTTTGTTAATTCTGAGACCAAATAATCATGCGACAGAATGTCAGTTTTCGTCAGCGGCGTGCTATCCTCTTTATAAGTAACATTTGCGGTTTTAAGATAATTTTCCTTAATAATTTTCCCAGCTTGAGTGGAAATTTCTATTAATTTATCTATTATTTCTTGTTTAAAAAACATATTTATTGTCCTCTAATATTTTTTTAAAATGGTGGGCCTACTTGGACTTGAACCAAGGACCAATCGATTATGAGTCGATTGCTCTAACCAGCTGAGCTATAGGCCCGGAAAATCACCAGAAAAATCACCAGAAAAATCACCCAAAAAAACCACCTGTAATTGTGCGTTAGAATACCCTATTTTTTTGCTTGCAAATGTAGATTTTGTCATAATATGAGTTTTATAAGTCAAAAGTTTATAATAAAAATTACTCTAAGAAACTGGATAATTTATGCGCTCTGGACGGGTGGCGGAGTTTGCGCAGGGCTTTCGCCTCAATTTGCCGAATCCGCTCACGAGTAACATCAAATTGCCGACCGACTTCCTCTAAAGTGTGGTCAGTATTCATATCAATTCCAAACCGCATTTTCAGCACTTTTGCCTCTCTGGGGGAAAGATTTTCCAGCAAGCCGTTAGTGGTTTCCCGCAGGCTTTCCTTAGTGGCAATTTCAACCGGCGAAGACAAATTTGTGTCCTCAATAAAATCACCAATATTTGAATCTTCATCATCTCCCACCGGCGTTTCCATTGATAATGGCTCTTTGGCAATTTTTAGAATTTTGGCAATTTTGTACTCCGGCAGCTCCATTTCAAGGGCTAATTCTTCCGGATTTGCCTCCCTGCCAAACCGTTGTAATAGCTGGCGGCGAACCCGATTTAGCTTATTAATAGTTTCAATCATATGCACCGGAATGCGAATAGTGCGGGCTTGGTCGGCGATTGAGCGGGTGATGGCTTGGCGAATCCACCAAGTGGCATAAGTGGAAAATTTATAGCCACGCCGATATTCAAATTTATCCACCGCTTTCATCAGCCCGACATTGCCCTCTTGAATCAAGTCTAAAAATTGCAAACCGCGGTTGGCGTATTTTTTGGCAATGGAAATTACTAAGCGCAAATTAGCCTCAATCATTTGTGATTTGGCGGTTTTAGCGTGCCGGTCGCCGCGGCGATAGGTTTTATTCAGGGCTTTTAATTCGGCAATACTAAGTTGCATTTGCTCTTCGTGTTCGGACAAATTTTTCTGCGCATAGTAGATTTCATTCTTGCTAATTTTCAACGCATCAGTGATTTTTTTGTCTAATTTTGCATTTTTTAACCAATTAAAATCAGTTTCATTATCGGTAAATAATTCAAAAAATTCCATTCGTTCCATACCGGCATTTAGGCAAGCGGTGCGGATGATTTTTTCTTGCTCTTTGACTTGCTCAACCCGCTCTAAAATCGCCTCTGTCATAGTATTTACTAATTTTGGAGAGAGGCGTAAATCGGATAAATCAACTGATAATTTCTCACGAGCAGCTATGGTTTTTTGATGCCGAAAGCCATGCTTTTTGTTGATTTTTTCATAATTTTCTGCGCTGGCTACAACCACATCAAAACGCTTATACACTTGGGCTTCGTCCGGTCCGGTGTATTCCATTTCTTCCATTTCCTCATACTCTTCGTCGTCATCAAATTCGCCAGCATCAAAGGCGGCTTTTTTCTTGGCAAAATCCTGTGCATCGCCCTGATAGCCGATAATCACATCGGTCATTTTGCATTTGCCTTCCTCTAAGCGGGCGTGAGCTTTGAAAAAAGAATTGATAATTGATGGATACAAAGTGATGGCTTGCATAATTTCAAACACGCCGGCTTCAATCTCTTTGGCAATGCGGATTTCGTCCTCTTGCTCCAGCAGCGAAACCACGCCCATTTCCCGCATATACATTCTGACCGGGTCGGTGGTTCTGCCAAATTCTGAGTCTAATGCCGCCAGCGCCGCAATCGCCGCCTCAGCAGAAGTGGATTGAGCCTTAGCGCCGGACTCAACCACCAAGGTATCAGCGTCCGGCACGGTGTCAGAAACGGCAATATCCAATTCTTCTAAAATCGTAACAATCGGCTCAATTTGGTCTTGCGTGAGCAAATCCTTTGGCAATAAATCATTCAGCTCGGAGTAGGTCAAATAGCCTTTTTCCTTGCCAATCATAATCAATTCTTGCAGGGCTTGCTTGTGTGCTTTGGTTGTGGTTTTCATAAATTATAAATGAATATCTGTTAATCCAAGGTAGGGATTATACATATTTTCCCAGATTATTTACTATTAAGATGTTAAATCTGCTGAGTGGAATCAGTGAAAATTGTGCTAATGGATTCCTCTTTGCTAATGCGTTTTATCACTTCTGCTAAGGTCGGGGCGATGGAAAGTTGGCGAATTTTGCTACAACTGATGGCACTTTCAAACAGCGGAATTGTATTAGTAGTAACCAATTCATCCAGCGCAGAATTGTTAATATTGTCAATTGCATTGCCGGATAACACGGCGTGAGTTGCATAAGCCACGACTTTTTTAGCGCCTTTTTCCTTGAGAATACTAGCCGCCTGACTCAGCGTGCCGGCGGTATCAACCATATCATCAATCAAAATACAGGTTTGATTTTCCACATTTCCAATCACATTCATCACTTTAACCAGATTTGGCGCTGGACGGCGTTTATCAATAATAGCAAGGTCGGCATCGTTTATGCGTTTCGCCGCCGCCCTAGCCCGCACCACACCACCAACATCGGGCGAAACCACCATTACATCGGCATAATTTTTCGCCAAAATATCTGCTATTAAAACCGGCTGGGCGTAAATATTATCAATTGGAATATTGAAAAAACCTTGAATCTGGTCAGCATGCAAATCCACTGTTAAAATGCGGTCAATGCCTGCTGCTTCAACCATTTTTGCCGCCAACTTTGCAGTAATCGGCACTCGGGTCAGGCGTGAGCGGCGGTCCTGCCGAGAATAACCAAAATACGGCACCACAGCGGTAATCCGCGCGGCACTGGAGCGTTTCAGCGCATCTGCCATTACTAATAATTCCATCAAAGTCTCCGCCGGCGAAGGCCCACAAGTCGGCTGAATAATAAAAACATCACAGCCGCGGACATTTTCCAAAATCTCAACCTGCGACTCCGCATCGCTAAATTGACTCACCAAAGCCTTGCCCTGTATCAGATTCAGCTGAGTTATAATTTCGCCAGAAAGCTGCGGATTAGCATTACCGCTGAAAATTTTGATTTTATCAAGTGACATAATTTATGCGCTAAAAATTGGTAAATTATACAACTAATATTCAAGAGTAATTGTTAATTATCCTTGCTGTTAGTCTCAAATTTATTTTCGGTTTTCATTCCATTACTGTCACCCTGAACTTGATTCAGGGTCTCATCCAGCAAGCAGTCCGCTTTTTACAAAAACAGATTCTGAATCAAGTTCAGAATGACAATGGGGGGGGCAGAATTACTAGTGGAAAAGGAAAAAAGAAGCAGAAAATTTTTCAAGTATTTTTGCTTTCTACAAGGCAAATTTATTTACTGACGAACGGAGTGTATTACTCATACACGACTGAGGAAGGAAATGAATTTAACGCCGTAGAAAGGAAAAAGAAGCAGAAAAATGGCTGGGCTGGCAGGATTTGAACCTGCGCATGACGGGATCAAAACCCGTTGCCTTACCGCTTGGCTACAGCCCATTAAAAGATTGGCGAAGTGTTAATAGCCTGAGCTACAAAACCTGACCATTGTTTTGGCACTTTTTTGAATGCCGCCAGCGCATTTTTCTCATCGGCAAATTCCGCAAAAACACAACTTCCAGAGCCGCTCATTCTTGGCTGATGCAAATAATTATCAAATGATTTTAGATAATTTAATGCCTCCAAAATCTCACCCTCTAATTCTATGGCGGCTTTCAAGCAATCATTTCGTGGATTATTTAGCGCTGAGAAATCCGCTATTTTCCCTATGTGTTGGCTCATTGTCAATGCCTTATGCGAGAAAATTCGCTTGGTGGAAACTGATTTTTTTATGCAAATTACTAAAAAAAAGTGTTTTGGCAATTCTATTGGAGTCAAAATTTCGCCCACGCCCTCCGCCCAAGCGCTAACTCCGTTGATGAAAACTGGCACATCAGCGCCGAGTGAGAGGCCGATTTCCATCAGTTTTTGCTTGGAATAATTTATTTTCCATAATTGATTTAGGGCAATTAGCGTGGTGGCAGCGTTTGAGCTTCCGCCGCCTAAGCCGCCGCCTATGGGGATTTTTTTCAGCACAGAAATCTCAGCGCCTAAATTTATGCCGGCGGATTTTTGTAAGATTTTTGCCGCTTTGAGGATTAAATCTTGCTCGGCCGGCACGCCAAAATTATTACTAATACGGGAAATTTTGCCATCTGTTTTGCTTGTAAAACTCAAATTATCACTAAAATCTAACAGCTGAAAAATGGTTTGCAAATTATGAAATCCGTCAGCCCGCTTGGAATTTATATGCAAAAACAGATTGATTTTCGCCGGCGATTGCCAAATTTTAGCCATTGATAAAAACTTCTCGGTAATACTTTAATTCCTTGATGGAATCGTAAATATCTGCCAGAGCTAAGTGGGCGGATTCGCCGTCCCGCTGCATTTTTAGCTCCGGTTTCCAGCGAACTACTAATTCTTTGAGAGTGGAAACATCAATGTGGCGGTAGTGGAAAAATTGCTCCAAAGTCGGCATCGCATTGGACAAAAATCGGCGGTCTTGGCAAATAGTATTTCCGCACATCGGCGAGGCGCCGGGATTAACATATTGACGCAGAAAATCCAGCGTTTGCGTCTCAGCCTCTTGGATGGAAATATTACTATTTTGCACGCGTTTGACCAAGCCAGAAGCGTTGTGATGCTTGGTATTCCACTCGTCCATTGCCGCTAAAGTGGCGTTATTTTGGTGAATTGCCAGCGCCGGACCTTCGGCTAAAACATTCAGATTTGCATCCGTTACGATTGTGGCAATTTCAATAATTACATCGGTTTGAGGCAATAGACCGGTCATTTCAAGGTCAATCCAAATCAAATTTGTGGCTTTATTTGTAGTCATAATTGTTGGGATTTTTGGATGAAATCATTTAGTTTTTGCTCTGCTGCTGTGCTGCTGAGAATCTGCAAAGCCTTATCCACACCGGCTTTGAGGGAATTAGCAAGGCCGCAAACATAAATTGCCGCCCCGGCGTTAAGGGCAATAATATTTTTTACACTTGCGTTTTTACTATTACTTTTACCGCTGAAAGCCTGCTGTATCAACGCTAATGAGGCTTTTGCATCAGCGGCTTTGAGGTCATTTAGATTGCCCAAAGGCAAATTAAAATCAGCCGGATTGATGCTGTAAGTGCTGATTTTATCGTCTTTTAGCTCTGCCACAAAAGTCTCAGCGGCGATGGAAATTTCATCCAAGCCATCGGCGGAATGCACCACCAGAACGCGTTTTGAGCCTAAACTTTTCAGCACTTTTGCAATCGGTTCAAGCAAATTTTTCGCATACACGCCAATCACTTGATGAGGTGCATTTGCCGGATTTGTCAGCGGCCCTAAAACATTAAAAATAGTGCGAATAGCCAAGTCCTGACGCGCTTTTATGGCATATTTCATCGCCGAATGATGGCTTGGCGCAAACATAAATCCGACCCCGATTTGCTCCACACATTTGCTGATTTTTTCAGCACTCATTGCCAAATTAACTCCGGCGGCTTCCAGCACATCAGCACTGCCAGATTTGGAGGAAATTGAGCGATTTCCATGCTTTGCCACTTGCCCGCCAGCGCTTGCTACCACGAAGGCGGCGGCGGTTGAAATATTGAATAAACCCAGCCCATCGCCGCCAGTGCCACAAGTATCAACCAAGTGCTTAGGGTTTTGAATTTGCACTCTCAAAGCCAAGCTGCGCATAACTTTTGCGGCAGCAGTAATTTCAGTAACACTTTCGCCTTTGATTGATAATCCCACCAAAAATCCGCCAATTTGGGCATCAGTGGTTTTGCCGGTCATAATGTCTCTCATCACCGAAATCATTTCTGCCTCGCGCAAATCCTGCTGGGCAATTACTGCTTGAATGGCTGCTTGAATTTTCATATTATTTGCTTGATTTTTTTGCTCATTAGCTTTTCAATTTCGTTAATTTCTTTGGGCAATTCGCCGCTCAGAACGCTATTACCATTTTCTGTGACCAGCACATCGTCCTCAATCCGCACGCCGATATTCCAATAAATTGGGTCAATTTTAGCATCTTTGCGGATGTAAATCCCGGGCTCAACAGTAATGACCATTCCGGCTGCAAATCGCCGCGGCTGCTGGTTAATTTTATACTCGCCAGCGTCATGCACATCAAGCCCAAGCCAATGCCCGGTGTTGTGCATGTAGAATTTTTTCACATCATCGCCAGCCTGCAAAATACCCAAATCCAGCAAGCCTTGTTGGATAATTTTAAGCGCAATTTGATGCGGCTGAGTAACTATTTCATTCGGACAAATGCTCTCAATGGCGGCTTTTTGAGCGTTTAATACAATCTGATAAATCTCCGCCTGAGCGCTTGTAAATTTGCCATTCACCGGAAAAGTGCGGCTGATGTCAGCGGCGTAGCCTTCAACCTCACAGCCGGCATCAATCAGTAGTAATTCGCCAGAATTTAGCCGTTGATTATTTTTAATATAGTGCAAAACGCAAGCATTTTTGCCGCCGGCAACAATCGGTGTGTAAGCGTGTTCGGCGTTATTTTTGCGAAAATATCCATCAAACAAACTGGCAATTTCATATTCAAATAAACCTCCGCAAGCCTGCTGCATCGCTTGTTTGTGGGCTGTTACTGAAATCTCTGCTGCGAGTTTCATCAGCCTAATTTCCTCAGCACTTTTGACAATTCGCATTTCCGCCAAATAAGGTTTTAGCGATTTTGCAGCCGGCAGCAGCGGCGAAATAATATTGTCAAAATCAGTAGTTTTAAAGTCATAATAATAGTTCTGAAAATCGCCCAAAAGTGTTGGAAATATGGAATTTAATTTTTTAATATCATAAGCCAAATCAAAGCC
>JAAOIF010000230.1 GCA_015163925.1 Candidatus Thioglobus sp. | reverse complement strand
GAGATTGGTTTGCTCGGGCAGCATCAACGGATGGAGAATAATATGGACGACAATAAAAAACAAGCCTTAGAGGCGGCATTAGTGCAAATTGACAAGCAATTCGGCAAAGGCTCGGTGATGTTTTTGGACGATGAAAGCACGCGTTCTGACATTGAGGCAGTCTCCACCGGCAGCCTAAGTTTGGATATTGCCCTCGGCATCGGCGGCCTGCCTCGTGGGCGTGTGGTTGAAATTTACGGCCCGGAATCCTCCGGCAAAACCACTTTGACTTTACATGTGATTGCGGAGATGCAAAAGGTCGGCGGCACTGCGGCTTTCATTGATGCCGAGCATGCGCTGGACCCACAATACGCCAAGCGGCTCGGCGTTAATACCGATGAGTTGCTGATTTCTCAGCCCGACACCGGCGAGCAGGCATTGGAAATTACCGATATGTTAGTGCGCTCCGGCGGGGTTGATGTGGTGGTGATTGACTCAGTTGCTGCCCTTACTCCAAAGGCTGAAATTGAGGGCGAAATGGGCGCTTCACACATGGGTTTGCAGGCGAGATTAATGTCTCAGGCGTTGCGAAAATTGACCGCAAACATCAAAAAAACCAACACAATGGTAATTTTTATCAACCAATTACGCATGAAAATCGGGGTGATGTTTGGCAATCCTGAGACCACCACCGGCGGCAATGCACTGAAATTTTACGCCTCAGTGCGGCTGGATATTCGCCGCATCGGTGCGATTAAAAAAGGCGATGATATTTTGGGCAATGAAACTCGGGTGAAAGTATTGAAAAATAAAGTAGCGCCGCCGTTTAAAAAAGCCGAATTTCAAATTCTTTACAATCATGGAATCTCACGCGAAAGTGAAATTATTGACCTTGGCGTAACTCACGGTTTTGTCGAAAAAGCCGGCGCATGGTACAGTGTAGGCGGCGAACGCATCGGGCAAGGCAAAGATAATGCCAGAGATTATTTGAAAGATAATCCTAAATTAAGCCAAAAAATTGAGGCACAAATCAAGGAAAAATTACTAACAAATGACGATTTTGATTTGAACCAAGACACCGCAGAAAATCAGGAAAATCAGGAAAATCCGGACGCAGATTCTGAGTAGTTCGGCTTACAACTATGCCATGAGAATGCTTGCTCGGCGGGAGCATTCGCACTTGGAGTTATCTCAAAAACTCACCGATTATCCGCCAGATGAAGTCGCTGAGGCGTTAGCAAAATTACAAAAACAAGATTATCAAAGTGATAAGCGTTTTGCCGCTGATTTTGTGCAAATGCGTTTCCGTCAAGGCAAGGGAAAAGTGCTGATACAGCAGCATCTCAAGCAAAAAGGCATTGACGATTTTAACTTCAAAAACTACGATTTTTTTGCCCTTGCTAAAAGCATCAGACTCAGAAAATACGGCAAAACTCCCCCTGAAAATTACCAAGAAAAATCCAAACAACAACGCTTTTTGCAATCTCGGGGAAATTTTTTATTCATTTTCGCCCTTATTTTTTATT
>JAAOIF010000022.1 GCA_015163925.1 Candidatus Thioglobus sp. | reverse complement strand
TCGCCGATGCTTATGCCAAAGGTTTTGGGAGAAGGATGGCGTTTGGGTGGGATTTTTGGGCTTGGTGGATGGCGGATTTTAGGCTGGTGGCTTGGATGGTTTTGGTGGTGATTTTTGTGGCAAATTCGCCGGCGGATTCTCCGATTAGCACGACAGCTGAGATTTTGGCGTTGATGAGTTTGAATAATTCGGTGTAATCCTCGCGTTTTTTGATGCCGCCGAGAATCAGGCAAATGGCTTGGTGCTTGGTGCTGAGGGCTTTGATGGCGGTGATGGTGGCGCTGGCGTTGGTGGCTTTGGAGTCGTTGTAATAGTGGATTTCATCTTTTTTGCAAACCCATTCTAAGCGGTGCGGCAAGCCTTTGAAATCCTTGATGGCTTGCACCATAGCGCTAATATTTAGTCCGATTTTTGCGCCTAATGAGAGGGCGGCAAGGGCGTTGTAAATGTTGTGTTCGCCGATGATTTTCATCTCGTCAATGCCCATTAACGCCTCGTCTCCATAGACAAAATAGCGGCTGCCGTGGCAGGAAACTATGCCGAAATCGGCGGATTTTTTGGGGAGATTTTTGCTGAAACCGTCACCGCTCGGAGTGTGAATTTCATCCAAATTAAAGACCGGTTTTTGGCAAAAATCATACAGGCTGAGTTTGGATTTTTTGTAGTCTGCAAAGCCTTGGTAACGGTCTAAATGGTCTGGAGTGATATTCAAAACTACGCCGGTTTTTAGGGTTAAATTTTGGGTGTAATCCAGCTGATAACTGGAGAGTTCTAAGGCGTAAAAATCCACCTCAGCGGCGAGGCAATCAAGCGCTGGAATGCCGATATTACCGCAGATTGCCGCCTTTTTGCCGGCATTTTTAATCATCTCAAAGAGCAGCTGGGTAACAGTTGATTTGCCGTTTGAGCCGGTGATGCCGATAATTGGCGCTGTGGCGTGCCTTGAAAACAGCTCTATATCGCTGCTGACGGGGATTTTTTTCGCTCTGGCAGCAATCACAATTTTTTGCGTTTGCGGAATGCCGGGACTAATAAAAACCTCGTCAATATTGCTCAAAACATCAGTATTTTCAAGCAATCTGCTGTCGGCAATTTGCTCAAAATCAACCCCTTGTTTGCCCAAAAAATTAGTAATAGATTTGGCAGTTTTGCCGTCGCCGAGAATTAGCTTCATTAGAATTGATTTTTAGTTAAAATGGACAATTTTACACATTTAATTACGAGGAATAAATTATGACTACAATTACAGCAACGGCGGGGCTTTCCGGCGTAAAAGTTAAGAATAAAGTTCTGTCCGATACGATGAGATTGCTCTCATACACGCTGATTTTTGGCGGCTTTTCGTCTTGGCTTTCAATCGCTCTGGGGGCTGGTTTTGGCTCGGCGATGGTGAGTTCCATTGCGGCTATTGGGGTGATTTGGTTTGTGCTGCCGCGGACGCAAAATAGCAATAAAGGCATCTTAACGGCGTTTGCTGTGGCGGGTTTGCTGGGCTATTCGCTGGGGCCGATGCTGGCATATTATTTGGCTTTGCCGCATGGTGCAAGCTTGGTGATGCAGGCGCTAACTGGCACTGGAGTAGCGTTTTTTGCGATTAGTTTTTATGCGCAAAGCACCACAAAAGATTTTAGTTTTCTCAATGGAATGATATTTTTT
This sequence comes from Candidatus Thioglobus sp., assembly GCA_015163925.1. GTDB lineage: Bacteria > Pseudomonadota > Gammaproteobacteria > PS1 > Pseudothioglobaceae > JAAOIF01. The sequence continues at coordinate 8,443 of JAAOIF010000022.1, read as the reverse complement.
GCGATGATTAGCATTATTGCTTTGTCGCTAATTAACATATTTTTGATTGAATCTTCCATTCTCAGCCTGTCGATTTCGTTTGTGGTAGTGTTGCTGATGGGGGCTTATATGCTTTCGCAAATGTCGGGAATTATCAACGGCGGCGAGAGAAATTACATTGCTGCCACAGTCGGATTATATCTGGCTTTGCACAATATGTTTGCCAGCCTCTTGCATATTTTTGGCGCTTTTGGCGACGACTAATTCAAAGCAAAAACCAAGCAAAATGATAGATGCACAAGGCTATCGCGCCAATGTTGGGATTGTTATAACCAATGATAAAAAGCAAATTCTGCTCGCCAAGCGTTATCGGCAAGACGCTTGGCAGCTGCCTCAGGGCGGGATTGATGCGAATGAGACCGAGCTTGAGGCGCTGTTTCGTGAGCTAAATGAGGAGGTCGGCTTGCTGCCCGAGCATGTAAAAGTGCTTGCCAAAACTCCAAAATGGCTGCGTTACGACTTGCCAAATCAGCACATCAGGCGCAAGCAAAAACCGGTTTGCATCGGGCAAAAGCAGGTCTGGTTTTTGCTCAAACTTATCGCCGATGAAAGCTGTATTCGGCTTGACAGTCATAGCGAAATTGAATTTGATGATTGGATTTGGACTGATTTTTGGAGTCCGATTGAAACCATTATTGGCTTCAAAAAAACCATCTATGAAGATATGCTAAAAGCTTTGGCGCCGGTGCTTTTTGACAATCAACATCAAGTGCCAAAGTGTTACAATCGCCCACTCAAATGCGTGGCAATTACGCTGGATTAAGTGTTTTTTCCAAGCGCTAATTGGTATAATTTCGGATTTAATTTTAAAGCTAATTATGAATATTGGAATTTTGGGTTTAGGCACGGTCGGCGGCGGCGTGGTGAATGTTTTGAGCAAAAACCGCGCCAGCATTTTTGCCCGAACTGGTGAGGAAATCAACATCGTGCAAGCCGCTGTGAAAAGCTTGGATGAAGAAATTATCTGCCCGACTGCTGATTTTGATTTGACCGAAAATGCTTTAGCAGTAGTAAATAACGCCGAAGTGGAAGTGGTTTTGGAGCTTATCGGCGGCACTACTTTTGCCAAAGATTTGGTGGAAACTGCCATCAAAAACGGCAAGCATGTGATTACCGCTAACAAGGCGCTGATTGCCACACACGGCAATCAACTGCTGGCTTTGGCAAAATCTCACAAAGTGCATTTGCTGTTTGAGGCTGCTGTGGCGGGCGGAATTCCGATTTTGAAAGCACTTGAGCAAGGGCTGAGTGCCAATAAAATTGAGTGGATTGCCGGAATTATCAACGGCACTGGCAATTTTATTTTGAGTGAAATGCGTGATAAGGGCAGGGATTTTGCCGATGTTTTGGCTGAAGCACAAGACTTAGGTTACGCCGAAGCCGACCCGACTTTTGATGTGGAAGGCACTGATGCAGCGCACAAATTAGCAATTCTCGCCTCAATGGCTTTCGGCTCTGAGCTGGCATTTTCAAGCGTTTCAACCGAAGGAATCAGCAAAATCAGCGGCGAAGATGTAGCATTTGCCACCGAGATGGGCTACTTTATCAAGCATTTGGGCGTTACTAAAAAAATCGGCGAGGCAGTAGAAATGCGGGTTTGCCCGACTTTAATTCCAAAAACGCAGCTGCTGGCAAATGTTGATGGGGTGATGAATGCCGTTATGATTAAGGGCAATGCCGTGGGTCCGACCCTGTATTACGGCGCTGGTGCGGGTTCTGAGGCAACGGCGAGTGCGGTGATTGCCGATTTGGTTGATATTATCAAAGGCACTCTCAGCCCTGATACCTTTGGCTGGCAAGCACTTGAGCCAATCTCAAAGCAAAATCCTGATGAGGTTCAGAGCGTATTTTACTTGGCATTATTGGTGGCTGACAAGCCCGGCGTGCTGGCGGAAATCACTAAAACTCTGGCGAAATATAATATTAGTATTGAGCAAGTTTTGCAGAAACCGGCTGGCAATAATGCTAATATTTCCATCATTACTAATAGGGTTAAAATGGGGATTTTGCAGGCGGCAATCGGGCAAATTGAAGCGCAGAATTTCAACCAAGAGAGTGTTAAAATTATCTTTGTGGAAATGCTAAATTAACAAATATTTAAGGGAAAAAATAATGAGATATACAGGTCTAATTGAACGATTTCGCAGCCGCTTGCCGGTTGCCGCTGAGACTAAAATTATCAGTCTGGGTGAGGGCGGCACGCCGCTAATTGAGTGTCAAAATATTGCTAAAATTATAGGGCATAATGTGGAGATTTATGTCAAATATGAGGGGCTAAATCCGACCGGTTCGTTCAAGGATAGAGGTATGACTTTGGCAGTTACTAAGGCGGTTGAGGCCGGTTCCAAAGCCATTATTTGCGCCTCCACCGGCAACACTTCCGCCTCAGCAGCAGCGTATGCGGCGCGTGCTGGAATTAAGGCTTTTGTGCTAATTCCACAGGGCAAAATCGCCATGGGCAAGCTGGCTCAAGCGCTGATGCACGGGGCAATAATTATTCAAATTAAGGGTAATTTTGATGACGGCATGCGGCTGGTAAAAGAGGTCGCCGAGCATGCGCCGGTGGCGATTGTAAATTCAATCAATCCATACCGTTTGCAGGGGCAAAAAACTGCCGCTTTTGAGATTGTTGAAGAGTTGGAAGGCGCGCCAGATTACCACTATTTGCCGATTGGAAATGCTGGAAATATTAGCGCTCACTGGATTGGATATAAGGAATATTTGGCTGATAAAAAATCCCAAAAAACCCCGAAAATGGTGGGCTATCAGGCGGCTGGTTCTGCGCCATTTGTCGCCGGAAAAATGATTGATAATCCAGAAACAATCGCCACTGCCATTCGCATCGGCCACCCGCAAAGTTGGGATTTAGCCCATAAAGTTGAGGCAGAATCAGGCGGCTGGTTTGCCTCTTGCACGGACGCAGAAATCCTCAGCGCCCAAAAATTACTCAGCTCATCCGAAGGAATTTTCTGCGAACCGGCCTCCGCTGCCTCGCTCGCCGGAGTAATGGCTGATGTCAAATCTGGCAAAATTCCCAAAGGCGCAAAAATCGTCTGCACTTTAACTGGTCACGGCTTGAAAGACCCAGACACTGCGATTTCACAATGCTCTGGCGCTATGATAAATATTAATCCGGTGATGGATGAAGTGAAAAATGCGATTATTAATAATATGTAATATTTTGCTGTCGGGCCGGCAATAATTCCATAAAAATTACTATGAAAATATATCCAAGTATTGAAAATACCATTGGCAACACGCCGCTAATCCGCTTGCAACGGCTTAATCCTAATCCGACTAATGTGATTTTGCTGAAATTAGAGGGCAATAATCCGGCTGGTTCGGTGAAGGACCGGGCGGCTTTTAATATGATTTCTCAGGCTGAGGCACGCGGCGAAATCCACTCCGGCGACACTCTGATTGAAGCCACCAGCGGCAATACTGGCATTGCTTTGGCGATGGTGGCGGCGATTAAGAGCTATAAAATGATTTTGATTATGCCTGAAAATCTCTCGCAAGAACGCCGAGATGCGATGGCGGCTTACGGCGCTGAGCTGATTTTGGTTACTGAAAAACAGGGCATGGAGGGCGCCAGAGATTTGGCTGATGAGATGGAAAAAGACGGCAAGGGCAAGCAGTTATGCCAATTTTCAAATGCTGATAATCCGGCCTCTCATCAGCACTCAACCGCCGTGGAAATCTGGCAAGATACCGGCGGGGAAGTTACTCATTTTGTTTCTGCAATGGGCACCACAGGCACGATTATGGGCGTATCAAGCGTTCTCAAAGCCAACAATCCAGCCATCCAAATTATCGGCGTGCAGCCCGAAGATGGAGCAAAAATTGCCGGCATTCGGCGCTGGCCAAAAGCCTATTTGCCTAAAATTTTTGATGCCAAAAAAGTCGATTCCATCATTAATATTTCCCAAGCCGCCGCCGAAAAAACCACCCGAGATTTAGCCACAGTTGAAGGAATTTTTGTCGGCGTCTCCAGCGGCGGAGCAGTATTTTCTGCCATAGAATTATCCAAAAAAATCAACAATTCCACAATCGTTACAATCGTCTGCGACCGCGGCGACCGCTACCTTTCCACCGGATTATTTAACCAAAACTAAACAGAATCAGGATATAAATTTTCCAGCTGTTTGGGGGGTTTTGGGGGATGATTTTTGAGTGTTTTGGCAAATACTTGATAGAATTTTTTGCCATTCCACTTGGCATTTGATTTGTATAAATTCTGCTGCAAAATCAATATTTCAGCGGCAAATTCAGCGCCAAATTTAGCTGCAAATTTATTAGTATCCAATAAATTATATTGCTCAAAAATCCAAGTATCAAGTGCATTTTTTGCAGCTTTTGCATCATTTTTATTGGCATATTCCTTAATCATTTTTAGCTGATTTGCGCCAGCGGTTTTGTTATTTTCAACTAACTTTTGAGTAGATTTTGATTGCCGATAAAACCAACAAAACAGCAAAGTCAGCAGCCACAAAGTAATACTAAAAAGTGCGGCAGGCTTCCAATATGTCGGCTGGGATTTTGGCTGTTTTGGATTAGTTTTCAGGGAAATATCCTTGTTTTCAAATTTGTGCAAAACCAGCGTTTTAGGCTGTACCAGCGGCTTTCCGACCTGAATTTTCACAGCAGGCAGGCGTGCAATTTTGGTTTTATTATCATTAGTATCAAACCAATTTAGGCTGATTTCCGGCAAAATTTGCTCGCCAGAATGCTTGGCAATTAGCAAAATATTTTGCTTGGAAGTGCTGATAATATTAGCATTTGTCAGCTTTTCAGAATTTGAATGACTGTCTGGATATTGCTCAAATAAAGTGCTATTTTGCAGCTTGATTGCCGGCACCTGATTGGCACTTTGGGCGCTAATTTTAATAGTAATTTGGCGCACAAACGGCTCGCCAGCAACAATTTTTTGCCCATTAGCAAAAGGCTTTTCGCTAATTTTCACATCAGTTGCCGGCAGCCAATATTCGCCAGCAGGATAGCTCGGATGCGCCGGCGCTACGGTTAAATTGATGGCTTCGGAGAATAATTTAACCGTCCTTCTTTTGGATGGAGTGGTGAGATTTACATCTAAATTAATGGCTGGAACCCTCAGCCCGCCTGCCTTTTGCGGATAAATAGCAAAATTAAAATCCTGCCTCCACAGCTGTCGCCCCTTAAATTTGACTGGATGAATGCTTTGTTTGGCAATTTTTTTCACCTTAGTATCAAGCATTTTCGGGGCAAAATCCAGCGGCGCATCTTTGACATTTTCATTAGAAAATAGGCTCACAGTGTAAATAATTTGCTGCTGCACCAGCGGATTTTTGTTGCTAATTTTGGTCTTAATAAAAAGAATATTATTCTCAAAACTCGCCTCATTTACCTTGCTAACTTTGATTTTTATTGGCTTAGAAGTTTGCTTGCCGAGAGTAAATGCGGGAATTGTCAGCTCGCCGATACGCTTTGGTTTTAGGACTAATTGCAATTCAATAGCCCTAAAAGTCTTACCGTTAATTGCGCTAAATGAGCTGGATTGTGATTGATTGATAATATTAAAATCTGCCTTTAAAGCGCTAATATCTGGCACTTGATTGCCGGACAAAGTATCATCCCTAATGGAAATTCTCAAGCTGTCAATAGAGCTAATTTGGGTTTTATCAACCCTGACCTGAATGGCGGCAAAAGTGCTGCTAATTGAAAATAACAAAACCGCTAAAACCAATAAAATTCTTACCATGATGTTTGTCCTTGAGTGTTACTAAGCTTGCTGTTATGCTGTTTTCGCAGATATTGCTCATTTAAAAATTTTTGCTTTAACAGGTCAATCGGCTTGGTTTCTACCTGTTTAAAAATTTGCATTAATCTTTGTTTATTAATTTGTTGTTTTAACATTTCTCGTTTTGCTTTGTCGTCTTTTTTACTGTCTTTTTTACCATTTTTTTTGCCGTTTTTATCATCTTTTTTATCATTTTTTTTACCATTTTTTTTATCATCTTTTTTGCCGTTTTTATCATTTTTTTTGCCATCTTTTTTACTGTCTTTTTTGCCATTTTTATCGTCTTTTTTACTGTCTTTTTTACCGTTTTTGGACTTTTTTTGTTGCTTTTGTTTTTGCTTTTGCAACTGTTTCACAAGTCTTAAATTATATTTTGCATCCGCATAATCTGCACTACTTTTAGCAATTTTTTTATAGATTTTTATCGCCTCATCATATTTTTTTTGCTGCGTCAAAGCATTAGCAAAATTATAATCTTGTTTTAACTCTTGAAAAATATCGGCGGCGGCGGCAAATTTTCCGGCTTTATAAAGGGAATTTGCTTGCCACAATTTATCATCAAATAATTCTGCCGCTTGCTCAAATCTCCCGCTGTCATAGTGTTTTTTGGCAATTTGCTGCTGAGTTTGCCAAGCAATATCGGGCAAATCCAACGCTTGCACGGGCAGCGTTTTCAAAATTAATAATATTAATAAAAACGGTTTCATCGCTTCAATTCTCGGCTAAAAAATAATAAAAATAAGGGCAATAAAATCAAGGCAAAATAAATTCCGCTATCCACAGCAACGCTGGCTTTTTGGTTTTCTTGTTTGACTTTATTTGCAAATAAATTTGAGGCGTTAAAACGGACAAAATTATCAACATTTTCAACATTCAGTTCTTGATATAATCCGCCGGTGGATTGGGCTAAAAGTCTCAGCAAGCGCTTATTTGTACTGGTGCTTTGGCGGATTTTTTGGTATTCAAATTCAATCGTTTTTGCTTGGCTGATGGCAATTATTGAGACTTTTTGCCCCAAATCTTTTGCCGCCTGAAACGCCTTAGAACTAACATTTTCTGCGTCAGTTAGCAGCAAAATATTGGTATTTGTATTTTTTTTGCTTAATAATTCAGCGGCATATTTAAACGCCAAATCCAGCCGAGAACCCCCTCTGGGCAAGGCTTGAGTGTTAAAACCTTGAAGCAAATTCAGCAGCGGCTTGTCGTCAATACTCGGCGGCGAAATCAAATACGGTTCAGCGGCAAAAGTCATCAGCATCACCCGCCCTGTGTCAATTTTTAAAAACTGTTTAATCAGCACAATTCCACGCTTGAGCCTTGACGGGACAACATCTGTGGCGTTCATGGAAGGCGAGGCATCAAGGATAATTAGAGTGGTTTTTTGCTCTTGATAAATCGGCGTATTTTGCTGAAAAAAGCTCAAACCACTCAAGCCAATAATCGTCAAAATCAGCAGAATCGGCAGCAGAAAATTTGTCCGATTTTTAGTCGATTGCTGCTGAGAAATCCTTGGCAATAGATGTTTTCCAATCACATTTTGCCAATTACTGAAATGCGAATTTTTATAAACAAAAAACCACCAAACCAGCAGTACAAGTGGAATAGCAAGCAGCCACAGCGGGCGAATAAATTCAATTTCAGCCATTATTTGCCCCTCAAAATTAGCCAAATTATTAGTAATAAAAATATTGACAAAGGGTAAAAAAACAAATCTTTACGGACTTTATAAGTAAGATTTTCGCTTGCATTTCGCTCCAAATAATTAATTTTGGCATAAATTTTCGCCAAGGCATTAATATTTTGCGCACGAAAATACAAGCCATTGGTTTGCTCGGCAATATCTTTTAGCTCAGTCTCACCAACGCCTTGCCCAGTGCCTAAACCGATGGTGTAGATTTTGATATTTTGCTCTTTGGCAATTTGCATTGCCGTCCCGATATCAATCTTACTTCCGTGGTTTTCGCCATCGGTAAGCAAAATTAATGCCCGCTGCTTGCCGGCTTGCTGGTTGTTTTGAAAATGCTCAATAGCAATAATAATACTGTCGTTTAGGGCTGTGCTGTTGCCTACCATACCGATTTTAGTTTGGCTTAAATAGGATTTAATAATGTTTTTATCAAAGGTCAGAGGCGAATATAAAAACGCCTGATCGCCGAAAATCACCAAGCCGATTCGGTCATTTTTGCGCTGATCAACAAAATCCAGCGCAGTTTTTTTGACCCCGTAAAGCCTATCAAATCGCCTGCCGTTAAACACAAAATCTTGCGTTCCCATTGAGCCAGATAAATCAATACTGATGATAATATCTCGGCCTTTAAGCGGCAATTCTGCCAATTCATCAATCCAAATCGGCTTGGAAATACTTAATAATAAAAACCCCCACGCCAGCCACAGCAAGGATTTCCGCAGATTTAAATTATTATTAGTCAGTAAAAAATCCTGCAAACCGCTCAGATTTGCAAACAGCGAAAAACGGATTGACAATCCCGGGGCGGGGCGTTTTTTCAGCCAGTGCAAAACTACCGGCAAAGGCAGCAAAAACAACATATTCAGCCATTCAAACTTAAACATTTTTGACCCATTTTTGACATTTCCATATCCGAGCGCGAGGTCTCAATGGTGATAACA
>JAAOIF010000229.1 GCA_015163925.1 Candidatus Thioglobus sp. | reverse complement strand
GCTGCAACGCTGATAAATCAAGTGAATTATGACACTTAGAAAGAAAGTAAAAAAGCATTTAAGCAAGTTTTATGCAAAATTTATTTAACTCAGAGCAATTATGCAGATTTTTAATACTATAAATGAGTTGCAAAAGGTGCTGGCTGGGTGGCGTGAAAGTCAGCAGACGATTGGCTTTGTGGCGACTATGGGGGGGTTGCATTTGGGGCATTTGTCTTTGATTAAATTGGCAAAAAATCAGGCTGATAGGGTGCTGGTGAGTATTTTTGTGAATCCAACTCAGTTTGCAGCGGATGAGGATTTTGAGAGTTATCCCAGAACTTTAGCGGCGGATTTAGAGCAATTAAAAAAGCTTGGCGTGGACGGGATTTTCACTCCGACAATAGAGCAGATTTACCCACAGGGCAAGGGTTTTGAGCGAAATCAGTTCGGTGAAAAAAAATATTTATTTGAGATTTTATGCGGCAAAACTCGCCCGCATTTCTTTTTTGGAGTTTTGCAAGTGGTAAAGCGTTTGTTTGAAATTATCAAGCCAGATGTGGCGATTTTTGGGCAAAAAGATTATCAGCAATTACAAATTATCAAGCAATTTAGTAGTAATATTGAGATTATTTCTGCTGAGATTTTGCGTGAAAAAAATGGCTTGGCAATGAGCACTCGTAATCAATATTTGTCGCCCGATGAGCGTAAAATAGCTGGAAAATTATATGAAATATTAAGCCAATTAGCTGATGGAAAATTGCAAATTACATCAGCGAAAGTGGCGTTAAAACAGCATTTTAGCTTAGATTATTTGGAAATTTTAGATGCTAATAGCCTTGAAAAAATTAGTCCTAAAACCAGCAAAATTGCAATATTATCTGCAGTATTTTTAGGCAAAACCAGACTTATTGACAATATTATTACCGAGCAAAAATTTGAAAATTTGGGAGAAAAAAATGTTTGAAATTACTGATGAAGCGCAGATTTATGTGGCAGATTTATTTGCCCAGCAGGACGAAAAAGACTTAGGTTTAAAAGTGGATGTGGAAAAATCCGGCACCCCGGCCGCCACTGTTACTTTCAACTTTTGCTTCGCCAAAGAGCTGTCTGAAAGCTATTTTGAATTTGGCTATAAGGGCTTCAAAGCCTACATTGATGAGGCAAATTTTGATTATTTAAAGGATTCGCAAGTCGCCTTAAAAGAGGAAGGTTCGGGCAAAAAACTCACCATTACCGCCCCGAATGCCAAGGGTGAAGCGCCCAAAGATGATGCTCCGCTGGCTGAGAAAATCAAATACACAATCGCCGCTGAAGTCAATCCACAGCTGGCTTCGCACGGCGGTTTTGTGGAATTGGTTGAAATTACTGATGCGATGGATGTGGTGCTGAATTTTGGCGGCGGCTGTCAGGGCTGCCACTCCAAAACCATCGCCGCATGTTCCTTTTCCTCATCACGATTATGCGCCAAAATTTTTGCCAATTCGCCGTCCGCACAAGCATCAATTCGCTGATTGTACCAATCGATTGCCTCTAAT
>JAAOIF010000228.1 GCA_015163925.1 Candidatus Thioglobus sp. | reverse complement strand
AGGTCTATCTGTTGTTCGGGCATAAATTTCAGTTCCTGTGAAAATTATTAACGCTAAAAAGCCGATAATTATAATCTATATCAGCGTTATATGATAGAGATTTTTGGATATTTTCCGCCAGAAAATGAAAATTAATGCAAATCTTTAAGACTAATTTTTATCTCAATTTTGTTAATTTGTTCCAGCCCTTGCGAAATCTTCAAATCCATCAAAGCCTTTAGTAGTAAGGCTTGCTGCTGTTTAGCACGAAATCCAAGCGCCTGATTATTAGCAATAAATGTTGCCGTGCCGGATTTAATTAAACATAATTCTAATGAATTAATTTGCTCTGGCAGGATTTTTTTCAGCTCTAAATTTATCTGATTATATGCTCTGGCTTGGGCAAATAATTGCCCTAATTCGCCTGCTGGAGTGAAGTTTGCAAGGTTTATAATATTATTTTTTTGCATTATTTTAGTAATAATTTTGCCCATAAAAAATCTGATATATAATATCATCTGTGCGAAAATAGAGCAATTTTTAATAATTTTACCTTTTTTTCCAAGCCTACTAAAATAGATTATTTATGAGTATTATCAGCAAAATCGCCGCTAAAATTGTCGGTTCGCGGAATCAGCGATTGGTCAAAAAACTCGCAAAAGTTGTGGCAGAAATTAACGCCTTTGAGCCGAATTTAAAGGCTTTGAGCGATGCCGACCTGAGTGCTAAAACCGCAGAATTTAAAAAGCGTTTAGAGCAAAAAACCACTTTGGACGAGCTGCTGCCTGAGGCATTTGCGGTGATGCGTGAGGCAAGCGTGCGGGTGTTAGAGCTGCGGCATTATGATGTTCAGCTGATTGGCGGCGTGGTTTTGCATCAGGGAAATATTGCTGAGATGGGAACTGGCGAGGGCAAAACGCTGGTGGCAACTCTGCCGACTTACCTAAATGCTCTCGGCGGCAAGGGCGTGCATGTGGTAACGGTAAATGATTATCTGGCTGCTCGGGACGCAGATTGGATGGGCAAAGTGTTTGCTTTTTTGGGGCTGAGTGTCGGCGTGATTACCTCTGATATGCCGCCGACTGACAAGCAATCGGCTTACTCTTGTGATGTCGTTTATGGCACAAATAATGAGTTGGGATTTGATTATTTGCGTGATAATATGGCGTTTTCCACTGAGCAAAAAGTCCAACGGGAGCTGAATTTTGCAGTGGTTGATGAGGTGGATTCAATCCTAATTGACGAGGCCAGAACGCCGCTGATTATCTCCGGTCCGGCGGATGATTATGGGCAAGTTTATCAAACTATTAACAAAATGATTGGGCATTTTTCCAAGCAAATTCAGAGCGGCGAGGGCAAGGAAATTGTGGTTGAGCAGGCGGGCGATTACACGGTTGATGAAAAACACAAGCAAGTTTTTCTGACCGATGATGGCCACAGCAAGGCAGAGGATTTATTGATTGAAAACGGCACTCTGGCGGAGGGTTCAAGCCTGTATGATGCCAGTAATATTTTGCTGATGCAGCATATAAATTCAGC
>JAAOIF010000227.1 GCA_015163925.1 Candidatus Thioglobus sp. | reverse complement strand
CCCAAATTTTACATACTAATTGCAAGCAAAATGTAGTCTGCAAAAGCATCCAAACCGACAGCAGAAAAGCGTTGGACGGAGCAGTATTTTTGGCCTTAATCGGTGATAATTTTGATGGGCATAATTACATAAAACAGGCAGAAAAAAATGGCGCTGTGGCGATTATTTCCAGCCAAAAAGTTACTTCAAATTTGCCAATTTTACAAGTCAAAAATACCCAAATCGCACTGGCTGAAATTGCCAAATATCATCGCCAAAAAATCAAGCCAAAAGTGGTGGCAATTACCGGCAGCAACGGCAAAACTACCACTAAAAATATGCTGGCAAATATCCTTAATTTGCAAGCTCCGACCCTCAAAACTCAGGGCAATTTCAACAACCATCTCGGCGTGCCGATGACTTTGCTGAAGCTAAATTCAAAACATCAATTTGCAGTGATTGAAATGGGTGCAAATCACATCGGCGAAATTGCTTATTTGCGTGCCATCGCCGAGCCGGATATTGCCGTTGTGACCAACACATTGGACGCCCACATCGGCGAATTCGGCGGCTTTGAAAATTTGGTCAAAACCAAGGGCGAAATCTATCACAAAAATTCCACAAATATTGTCAATACTCAAACCTCATTCAGCGGCGATATTAGCTTCGGGGCGGGCGGAAATGTATTTGCCACTAATCGCAAAAATAACCAATTTGAGCTTAATATTAAGGCTGAAAAAATATCAGTAAAATTGCAATTATTAGGCCAGCATAATATTGAAAATGCTTTAGCAGCAAGTGCTTGCGCGTATGTTTTGGGAATTGATATTAAAATTATCAAGCAAGGTTTGGAAGCCACAAATGCCGAAAAAAGCCGGCTGGATTTGATTGAAAAAAACGGCTTAAAAATCATAGACGACAGCTACAACGCCAGCCCGAGCTCAAGCAAATATGCCTTGAAAGTATTAGCAAATTTCGGCGGCGAACGGGTTGCAATTTTAGGACAAATGGCAGAATTAGGCAGCCACAGCCAAGCCTTACACGCCGAGGTAGGAAACTACGCAAAATCATTAAATATCAATTACTTATACAGCATCGGCAGCCACGCCAAGGAATACAAAATCCAGCATTTCAACAGCGAAAAGCAATTACTAAAACAACTCCAAAAACACCCAAATGCCACCCTACTTTTCAAAGGCTCACGAGTGGCAAAATTAGAAAAAATCATCGCCAAACTTTAAGTATAATTCTTAGATTTTATTTGATGAAAATAACGCCGTAGTTTGCGTCTTTAAATGAAAATTTGCGCTCGTAGCTCAACTGGATAGAGTACTCGGCTACGAACCGAGCGGTTGCAGGTTCGACTCCTGCCGAGCGCACCATATTACCCTTACTGTCTCCCTGAACAAACCCTGTCATTTTGAACAAGATTTAAGGCTCTCATCCAGCAAGCAGTCCGCTTTTTACAAGATGAGATTCTTAAATCTTGTTCAGAATGACAAGGGGGCAGTTCAGAATGACAGTGTGGGGGCAAGGCTCGCTCCAT
>JAAOIF010000226.1 GCA_015163925.1 Candidatus Thioglobus sp. | reverse complement strand
CGGCTTGGAGTATTTTGCCGGTAATTACTTTGACTTTTCTGGCTTTGGCTAAGGCTTTTATGCCGCCGGTGAGCTTGCCGACTATGGAATTTTTGTTGCTGCGAATGGCAGAAATATCAATTTTTGGAGGGGTAAAAGTTACTCCAAAATTCTCAGCCTCAGCCGCCTCATTGATAATTTGGGCAGTGTGCAAAAGGGCTTTGGAGGGAATGCAGCCGACATTTAGGCACACTCCGCCGAGCTCATCAAAACGCTCAATTAAGATAACTTCCAAGCCTAAGTCAGCCGCCCGAAACGCTGCTGTGTAGCCGCCCGGCCCTGAGCCCAGCACTACAATTTGAGTTTTATATTTAGCTTTATTCATAATCTGCCTGCTGCAAAATTAGGTTTAAATCTGCCATAAATCGCCCGCCCTGAGCGCCGTCAATCACGCGGTGGTCATAGGATAATGCTAACGGCAGAGTTAGTTTTGGTTCAAAAATTTTGCCATTCCAAACCGGCTTTAGCACCGAGCGCGAGACCCCTAAAATAGCGACTTCTGGCGAATTTACAATCGGCGTAAATTGGGTGCCACCGATGCCGCCGAGGCTGGAAATGCTAAAACCAGCGCCTTGCATATCGGCGATTTTGAGCTTGCCGTCACGGGCTTTTTGCGAAGTTTCCCGCAATTCATCTGCTAATTGAATTAAAGATTTTTGCTCCACATTTTTAATCACCGGCACTACCAAACCGCGCGAAGTGTCCATTGCAATGCCGAGATTTAGGTATTTTTTGATGATTAAATTCTCATTATTTTCATCCAAAGAAGCGTTAAAACGCGGATGTTTTTTCAACGCTTGAACTACCGCTTTCATAATAAATACCAGCGGCGTAAGCCCTATTCCTTCAGCCTTTTTCGCCTGCCGGTAGGATTCCATTTTGTCAATATTTACTTCATCAAACTGAGTCACATGCGGAATATTGAGCCAGCAAGCGGTCAGATGTTTGCCGGATATTTTGTTGATTTTTGAAAGTGCTAAAACCTCAGTTTCACCGAATTTTGAAAAATCAATTTGCGGAGTTTTGGGCAGTCCAGCCCTATCCCCGCCTGTCATAATTTGCTTTACATAAGCCTTTAAATCTTCTTCCAAAACTCGGCCTTTTTGCCCGCTGCCAGTAACATTTGTTAAATCAACGCCTAATTCTCGGGCGAATTTGCGAATGCTCGGCGAGGCATGCGAGTCGCCTTTTGGCAAGTTTGAAACTGCTTGATTGATGCCACTTGCCGGAGCGATTTTTGTTGGAGTTGGAGGTTCTGGCGCAGATTTTGGCTCGGATTTTGGCTCTAATTTTGTCTCTAATTTAGCCTCAGATTCAGTTATTTCCAAGCTAATCAGCGAGCTGCCTTGCTTGATTTTATCACCCAAAGCAATATTAATAGCGCATATCAAATTCGCCAAGCCACTTAATCGCAGTTTTCGGCCCGACACTCGGCACCCCGGGAATGTTATCAGCGCTGTCGCCGGTGAGGGCTAAAAAATCCAAGA
>JAAOIF010000225.1 GCA_015163925.1 Candidatus Thioglobus sp. | reverse complement strand
CCTCCTTCGGCCAGCCGACCATTGCCGTTGATACTCATATGTATCTCCAAGATAAAAATGCAATTTGAATTAAAAAATACTGACAAAAAAGCGCGGCGCGGGTGTTTGAATTTTGCGCGGGGAGAGGTGCAAACGCCGGCGTTTATGCCGGTTGGAACTTATGGCACGGTCAAGGCGATGACCCCTGAGGAGGTTGCTGGAATGGGGGCTGAGATGATTTTGGGGAATGCTTTTCATCTGGCGATTAGCCCTGGGACTAAGGCGATTGAGGCGCATGGCGATTTGCATAATTTTATGAATTGGCAAGCGCCGATTTTGACTGATTCTGGCGGATTTCAAGTATTTAGTTTGGGCAAAACTCGCAAAATTAGTGAGGCTGGAGTGGATTTTCAATCTCCTAAAGATGGCGCTAAAATCTTTATGGGACCTGAGGAATCTATGCAAATTCAAAGCCAGCTCGGCGCTGATATTGTGATGATTTTTGACGAATGCACCCCGTATCCGGCGGAGCTAAAAACTGCCGATATTTCTATGCAACTCTCGCTCCGCTGGGCACAGCGCTCGCTTGATGAGCATCGGCGATTGGAGAATCCTAACGCAATATTTGGGATTGTGCAGGGCGGAATGTTTGCGGATTTGCGCTCTGAGTCTGCTGAGAAATTAATAGAAATTGGCTTTGACGGCTACGCTATCGGTGGTCTGAGCGTTGGCGAGCCGAGAGATGAAATGCTGAAAGTGTTGGATTATTTGCCGGAAAAATTGCCCAAAAACAAGCCCAGATATTTGATGGGAGTAGGCACTCCGAGCGATTTGGTGGAAGCTGTGGAGCGCGGAGTGGATATGTTTGATTGCGTGCTGCCGAGCCGAAATGCCCGCAACGGCTATTTATTTACCTCCGCCGGCATCGTCAAAATCCGCAATTCTCAGTATAAATTTGACACTAACGCCTTGGATGAAAATTGCAAATGCTACACTTGCAAAAATTATTCTCGCTCATATTTGCATCATCTGCAACGCAAAAATGAGATTTTGGGCGCTCGGCTGGGCACAATTCACAATTTATTTTATTATCAAAATTTAATGGCACAAATGCGAAAAGCCATTGAAAATAATAGTTTTGCTGAATTTAGGCAAGAATTTTATGGCATAAAAATATGAGCAAGCGCCTGTTATTTTTTGTTGATGAAGGCGGTTTTGAGGATTACACTTTGCTGTTTGGCGAGCTTGGATTTGAGGTTGATTTTGAGAGCTCACAACGCCAAGCGGTCAAGTTAGCAAAGACAAATTGCTATCAAATATTAGTGGCAGAATTTAGTTATAATCCTGAATTTCGGGACCGAGTTAGTAATATTGAATCGCTGCTTGCCACGCTACAAGCGCATTCTCCGGCTGCTAAAATTATTATTATTTATGACAAAATTAATTCGCCACAACTCAAACAATTACAGCAACGCTACAAAATTGATGCAACTTTGAGCTTTCCGGTGGCTGAAGAATTGCTGAAAAAATGGGTTATGGAATAATTTGCTT
>JAAOIF010000224.1 GCA_015163925.1 Candidatus Thioglobus sp. | reverse complement strand
GTGATTTGTGAAAGCGGAATTGAGGGGGATTTTGATAAGCAAAACTGTCTTTTTTTAGAGATAAATTCTGACTTTTGGCAATTCCCAACTGTATCAATGGGTTTGGGGCCGATTATGGCAATTTATCAGGCGCGTTTTATGAAATATTTGCACCATCGGGAAATTCAAAATACCGACAAACGCACGGTCTGGGCGTATCTCGGCGATGGCGAAATGGACGAGCCGGAGTCGCTTGGCGCTATTTCTCTGGCCGGACGGGAAAAACTTGATAATCTGATTTTTGTAATCAACTGCAATTTACAACGCTTGGACGGCCCGGTGCGTGGCAATGGCAAAATTATCCAAGAGTTAGAAGGCGCTTTTCGCGGCGCTGGCTGGAATGTCATCAAAGTGGTTTGGGGCGGAAAGTGGGATGAATTGCTGGCAAAAGACACTCACGGCTTGCTAAAAAAGCGTATGGAAGAAGTGGTAGACGGCGAATATCAAACCTATAAAGCCAAAGACGGCGCTTTTGTGAGAGAGCATTTTTTCGGTAAATATCCGCAATTATTAGCAATGGTTGAGCATTTGAGTGATGATGAAATTTACGCCCTCAACCGTGGCGGACACGACCCTTACAAAGTATTTCAAGCCTACCAAAGTGCTAAAAATTGCAAAGACAAGCCAACAGTAATTTTAGCCAAAACCGTCAAAGGCTACGGTATGGGCGAGGCTGGCGAGGGCAAAATGACCAGCCATTCGCAGAAAAAACTCGGCTTAGAACAAGTCAAACGCTTTGCCAAACGCTTTGATGTGCCGGTAACAGCAGCTGATGTGGAGCAGCTGAATTTTTATAAACCCGCTGCTAAGAGTGAGGAAATGCTTTATATGCTTGGGCAGCGGCAGAAACTCGGCGGTCTGTTGCCACAGCGGAAATTCACTTTGGAGAAGATTTCTGTGCCTGAATTAAGCTTGTTTGAGCCTTTGCTAAAAGCCACCGGTGAGCGTGAAATGTCCACCACGATGACGCTAAATCGGATTTTGGCATTACTGGTTCGGGACAAGCAAATTGGTAATAAAATTGTGCCGATTATCCCAGACGAGGCGCGGACTTTTGGTATGGAAGGCTTGTTTCGGCAGCTGGGAATTTACTCTGCTTCGGGCCAGCTTTATCAGCCTGAGGATTCGGATAAAGTGATGTGGTATAAGGAAGACAAAAAGGGGCAAGTTTTGCAAGAGGGCATCAACGAGGCCGGAGCGATGTCGGACTGGATTGCCGCCAGCACCGCCTACGCCACGCACAATACTACTATGATTCCGTTTTACATTTATTACTCAAAATTCGGCTTTCAGCGGGTCGGCGATTTAATCTGGGCAGCTGGAGACATGCAAGCCAAAGGTTTCCTCATCGGCGGCACGGCAGGGCGGACAACCCTTAACGGTGAGGGTTTGCAGCACGAGGACGGCGACTCCCACATCGTGGCAAATACTATTCCAAATTGCATTTCCTACGACCCAACTTATGGCTATGAATTTGCGCCGTCCCCAGCGCATAACCAGAATCAGTCGGAT
>JAAOIF010000223.1 GCA_015163925.1 Candidatus Thioglobus sp. | reverse complement strand
CAATTATAAATTGCAAAACTTGTGGCTCAGTTGCCGTGCCGCCAGAGGATTTGCCGGTGATTTTGCCTGAAGCAGTAACGCTTGATGGGGTCGCCTCGGCGCTGAAAAAAATGCCAGAATTTTACCAAACCACTTGCCCAAAATGTGGCGAAAATGCCGAGCGTGAGACTGATACTTCCCAACATTTTACGCTTACCAGCAGCATCGTTGATGCCGTGTTTAATATTAGCGCCAAAATTTTGCCGATTGACCATGCTTATTTGCTCTCGGAGGCGCTTTTGCAACACTTGCCTTGGCTGCCAGAAGTGAATGCCGGAGTGCATGATATTAGTGTTGCAGACGGCAATGGCTGGAAACAAGACCATAAATCTGGCTTTTATTATCCGTCAAAACGCTCAAAACTTAGCATCAGAATTCCCAAAAAAAGACTTGGCGAAATGCAATTATTAATTGGCAAAACCCTTGATTTAGGCGAATATAAAATCCAAATTATCAAATCCCTTGAGCCTAAAAAAATGAGTGAAATGCAAATTGTATTTGCCAAATATGTGGTCTGCGGCGAGGATTTGAGCGAGGATGAGTTTTTGCAAAAGTCCTATCAGCAGCTGCAAACTCTTGGAATTAATCCTAAAAAAATGCTGGCTGGACTCAAAAGAGAGATTAAAACTGCTGATAAAATTCTCCACACCCGCTCGCTGATGGTGGCAGATTTATCCAAATCGGAGTCAGTAAAATTACAAGAACAAGGCATCGGAAGCCATCGCCTGCTGGGCTGTGGGCTGTTTGTGCCGCAAAAAGGCATTGATCGCGTGGATGCGGTTTAGGGCATTTTTATTGCCAAAATAATACTTTTCGCCCGATTTTAAGACTACAATAAAAGCATAAAAATCAATGAAAATTAGTTATGAAAATCTTATTTTTGCTGTTTTCTTTATTACTTTTACAGCCGGCATTTGCTACTGAAACCGCCAAGCAGGGGGATTTTTCAGGTGCAAAAACGGTGGAATTGCCCGATTGGTTCAAAACTACTTTCTTAGATTTCGGCGATGATTTGCAAGAGGCAAATGATAAAAATCGCCATCTGATGATTTATTTTCATCAAAACGGCTGCCCATATTGCAGCAAATTGGTTGAGGATAATTTTCACAACGAGGCGTTAGTTAGCAAGCTCAAACAGCATTTTGATGCAATTCAAATCAACATTTGGGGCAATCGGGAGCTTACTGATTGGCAAGGGGATGAGTTTTCTGAGAAGCAATTTGCTCAGAAAATGAAAATACAATTTACTCCAACTTTGGTTTTTTTAAGCCCAAAAGGCGAGAGTCTGCTGAGGATAAATGGCTATCAATCGGTTGAAAAAATGCACAAAATTTTGGATTTTATCTCTAATAAAAATTACCTAAAACAAAGTTTTGCCGATTTTATTAGTAATGAAAATCAGCCTAAAAAAGCTAAAAATGCTTTGCACAAAAACCCAATATTTGACTCGCCGCCACACTTATTATTTCGTAGTAAACGCCCAGCAATGCGGCGGCGGCGGCGGAAACCGTCACCGTCGCCGGACCGG
>JAAOIF010000222.1 GCA_015163925.1 Candidatus Thioglobus sp. | reverse complement strand
CGCAAAGGAAATATCAATGCTGGTTTGCTTAATGTGAATTATACTTAAATTTAATGCTTTTGGAATATATTTATTTCAGAGTCTTTTTTTTACAATATGAGATTCTTAAATCTTGTGAAGAATGACAAACCTCTTACTGTCACCCTGAACTCGATTCAGGGTCTCATCCAGCAAGAACGGTCTTTTTTACAAGATGAGATTCTTAAATCTTGTTCAAAATGACAAAGGCTCTAATCCAAAAGAAATGCGGTTGTAAAAAATCTGATTAGCGATTATGATACTGACATTTAAAAAGCTAAGTGAGTGTGAAATGAAATGGTTAATGAGTTTAATTGTATTGGGGATTGTGGTTTTTATCCTCTATTTGAGCCATCTTGGCAATATTGTTGAGGCTGAATTTTCCGAGCCGCTGGGCGAAAATTATTCAAATTTGCCTTTATATGAGCATCCGAAACCCTTAGTAAATATGCTTTTGCTGATTGAGGACCAGTCTTATTTTCAGCATTCTGGGGTGGATTTTAAGGAAATTATTAGAGTTTTGCGCGATAGGATTTTGTCTGATAAGCCGATTCGTGGCGCCAGTACCATCACTCAGCAGCTGATTAAAAATGCTTTGTTGAGCCGGCAGCCGACTCTCAAACGCAAATTAAAAGAGGCGTTAATGGCGCTGCTGCTGGAATTTTCTTTTGCTAAAGAATTTATTTTGAGCCGTTATATGAATAGCGTTTATCTGGGTCAGCAGGGCAATCGGGCGGTGTATGGCTTTGCAAATGGCGCTTGGTTTTATTTTAATCGGCCGCTGATTTTATTGTCAAATGACGAATTAGCAACTTTGGTAGCACTCGTCAAAGGCCCGTCTTATTACCATCCGCTGCGGCATCGGGAGAGATTATTCAAGCGCAAAGAGTTGGTTTTGGATGTGTTTCAAAAGCATAAAAAAATTATAAAGTAAGATGAAATTATTAGCGATTGACACTTGCACGCAGGTTTGTTCGGTGAGTTTGAGGGTTGAAAATCAGCAAACTAATCGCTTGGTTGAGGGCGTGGAAAAAAGCTCCAGCCTGATTTTGCCGCTGTGTGCTGAGGTTTTGGCGGAGGCGAAAATTACTCCGGCTGAGTTAGATGGAATTATTTACACTCAAGGCCCGGGCAGCTTTACCGGCGTTAGAATGTGCGTGGCAGTGGCGCAGGGAGTGGCGCTGGGGCAAAATATTCCAACCATTGGTTTTTCCACTTTGAAGCTTTTAGGCTTTGCTGCTGAGAAAAAATATCATACTAAAAAAGTAGCCGTAGCGCTTGATGCCCGTATGGGGCAAGTGTATTGGGGAATTTACCAAGAGCAGACTTTGCTTGATGAGAGCCTGAAAAATCCGGCTGAAGTGCCAAAACTTAGTTCAGATTTTATCGGCGTTGGCAGCGGCTGGGGAGCTTACCGGCAAGCACTTTGCCAGCAAACTGGCATTACTAATTTGCAGCCGGATTTTTATCCAAAAGCGCAAGATTTGATTGATTTATATTTGCTCAAAACCGAGCAAAAACTTGATAATCAATTAGCGTTGCCGACTTATTTACGCAATAATG
>JAAOIF010000221.1 GCA_015163925.1 Candidatus Thioglobus sp. | reverse complement strand
CCAGAGCGATTTGGAGGAATTGCAAAAAGCATTAAAAAACTCAAATTCAAAATATATTTTATTAACACTTCATCACCCGATTGTGCCGCTGAAAAGCACTTGGGACGATGATTTATCCTTATGCTGAATTTAATACTTTTTTCACCAAAACTGCCGCTTTTTTATTACTAAATGACAAAATATTTAGCGCCTCTTCCACTGATTTTAAGCGAATTTGGTCAGCCACCAAGCGCGCTTTAAAAGCTGAAGTTTTGGC
This sequence comes from Candidatus Thioglobus sp., assembly GCA_015163925.1. Taxonomy (GTDB): domain Bacteria; phylum Pseudomonadota; class Gammaproteobacteria; order PS1; family Pseudothioglobaceae; genus JAAOIF01. Next base: position 1,327 of record JAAOIF010000221.1, on the reverse strand, counting down.
ATATTTATGGATTGCTTTAATTTCTTTCATCACTTCACCTATGTTGCCGCCGGGGCTTTGCGGTCGCCGGAATGGACCTTAAAAGTACGAGTAATGGCAAATTCGCCAAGCTTATGCCCAATCATATTTTCATTAATTGAGACCGGCACATGCACCCGACCGTTATGCACAGCAATCGTCAGCCCAATCATTTCCGGCACAATCACGCTGCGGCGCGACCAAGTTTTAATAGGCTTTCTGCTGTTTTCGGACTGTGCTTTGAGCGCTTTTTTAATCAAATGCTCATCAACAAACGGTCCTTTTCTAAGTGATCTTGCCATAATTATCCTTTATTTCTGCGCCGCACAATTAGCTTGTCGGTGCGTTTATTACTACGAGTTTTGTAGCCTTTAGTCGGCATTCCCCAAGGCGAAACCGGATGCCGACCGCCGCTGGTTTTGCCTTCACCGCCGCCATGCGGATGGTCCACCGGATTCATCGCCACGCCTCTAACAGTTGGTCTGATGCCTTTCCAGCGAGTAGCACCGGCCTTGCCGAGTTTTATCAAACTATGTTCTTTTTTGGAGACTTCGCCAATCGTTGCACGGCACTCAGCCAACACTTTTCGCACTTCGCCAGAGCGTAATCTGAGGGTTACATAGTTGCCTTCCTTGGCAATCAACTGGGCGGAAGTCCCGGCGCTACGGGCGATTTGAGCGCCTTTGCCGGGTTTTAGTTCAATGCAATGAATCACACTTCCCAAAGGAATATTCGCACAAGGCATCACATTTCCCGCCTGAATCGCCGAAGTGTTGCCGGAGATAATACTGTCGCCAACTTTCAAGCCATTCGGGGCGATAATATAGGTGCGCTCGCCATCGGCATATAAAATTAGGGCAATATTTGCGCTGCGATTTGGGTCATATTCCAAGCGCTCAACCTTGGCGGAAATGTCGTCTTTGATGCGTTTAAAATCAATTATCCGGTAACGGCGTTTATGCCCGCCGCCCTTATGGCGTATGGTAATTTTGCCGCGATTGTTACGACCGCTGATGCGATTTTTGCTTTGCGTTAATGCTGCAAACGGCGCGCCCTTGTGCAAGTCTTTATCGACCACGCTAACAACAAATCGTCTGCCGGGGGAAGTGGGATTTCTTTTAATTACTTGTGCCATAATATTCTCTAAGATGTGCTGCTGACATCAATCATTTGCCCGTCAGCCACGCTTATCATCGCCTTTTTCCAATTCACTCGGCGGCCAGTTTTGCCCTTAAAAATCTTCTTTTTGCCCTTAACATTTAGAGTTGTAACATTTGCCACATCTACTCCAAATAACGCCTCGGCGGCG
>JAAOIF010000220.1 GCA_015163925.1 Candidatus Thioglobus sp. | reverse complement strand
GCGGCGAAATAATATTGTCAAAATCAGTAGTTTTAAAGTCATAATAATAGTTCTGAAAATCACCCAAAAGTGTTGGAAATATGGAATTTAATTTTTTAATATCATAAGCCAAATCAAAGCCCAAAGCCTTTGCTGCCGCCGCCACGCCATGACACAGCCAGTCGGTTGGGGCAGGCCGCCGTATTTGGTGATGGGTTTCATCGGGCCGGTGAGCCATTCTTGGAAGAGGATTTTTTTGTCAATTCCAACATATTTTGCAAAAGTTCTAATCGGTGGGACTGCTGAATTATCGGCAAAATATTCGCGTGCTGCCAGAATTTGTTTGACCATACTTTCGGTTAATTCCTTGTCGTCCTCAGCCGCCATTGCCAACATAATTTCCTCGCTCCAAACGCTTGGATCGACCAAATATCCGTTTCCTGTTCTCTCTAATGCCATTTTCGCCACCTTTTTTGATTAAATTATCGCTATTATATCTGATTAAATCACTTGGTTTTTATCAGTAAATGCAATAGGTATAATTTAGCGGATGAAAATGACTTGTAAAATTACTTGGAAAATTGATAAAAATGAAGCAAATTAAAGCAGTTTCGCTGATTTCTGGCGGTCTGGATTCGCTGCTGAGTACTAAACTTATGCTCGAGCAAGGCATTCATATTGAGGGCATTAATTTTTTCACCGGCTTTTGTGTGGAGGGGCATACTGCTGCTATTCGTAAGCAAAAAAGTGGTAAGCCAAAACGCAATAATGCCTTGTGGGTGGCGGAGCAGCTCGGCATCAAATTGCATATTATTGATGTGATTGAAGAGTATAAAAATGTTTTGTTAAATCCAAAACACGGCTACGGCAAAAATATGAATCCGTGCTTGGATTGCAAGGGTTTTATGGTCAAAAAAGCTAAAGAATGGATGCTGGAAAATGATTTTGATTTCATCATTACTGGCGAGGTGATGGGGCAGCGGCCGATGAGTCAGCGCAAGGAAACTATGCCGATTGTGCAAGCCGAATCTGGTGCGAATGATTTGCTGCTACGACCCTTATGTGCCAAGCATTTGCCGCCGACTAAGGCTGAAATTGAGGGCTGGGTTGATAGGGAAAAGTTGCTGGATTTTTCCGGTAGAAATCGCAAGCCACAAATGGCGCTTGCCAAGCAGTATGGATTTGACGATTATGCTACTCCGGCGGGCGGTTGCTGCTTTCTCACCGACAAGAAATATTCGGATAAATTGGTGGATATGTGGCAAGCCCGTGGCACTCGTGAGTATCAATTAGACGATTTAATTATGCTTAAAGTCGGCCGGCATATTCGCCCAAACCAGCGTTTTAAGCTGATTGTAGCAAGGGAGGAAGGCGAGGTGAAATTTTTGCAAGGCTACCGAAATCAGTATGCAAATCTGTATCCGACCAGCTGTAATGGGCCATTAGCGTTAATTGATGGCAAGCCAAATCAGGCTGATTTGCAAATCGCCGCGCGGATTTTGGCAACCACAGCAATTTCCAGCTCCAACGCCAGCTCCACGCACAGATGCAAATGCCGCTCATCAGGCTCCATACCGGTTCTCTGCACGCCGAGATAAAAGCGATTGCCGAAAACAGATTGCCAAA
>JAAOIF010000021.1 GCA_015163925.1 Candidatus Thioglobus sp. | reverse complement strand
AGCAATAAGCCCGATTGGATAAATCGTCTTCTGCTTAACATTACTTAAACCTTGAGCTGTATTTTTGTTGAATTTCAGCCGGCCAGAGGCTAAATAAATAGTCCAAAATCGCTTGCTTTTCCGCCGCACTCAGCTGATTTTGAAACCCCGGCATCGTCCCGCCGAATTTGCCTCCGCCAGCGTTAATTGTCATTAATAATACTTTTGGCGAATGATGCCAGCCGTGTGCCGTGCCGTTGAGTGGCGGAGCTGGATATAAAAATCTAAACTATTTTACCTCAGGCTTATACGACAACAAATTGCCCCATCATGCCTTGGTCTTCGTGCTCCAAAATGTGGCAATGATACATATACGGCGTTTTGTCATCACGAAACTGTGGAAACTGCATTACCACGCGAATGCGCTGACGTGGATTAACCAACACCACATCCTTAAAGCCCAGCTCGTGCCCGTCAATGCTGCCACTACTTTTGCTGATGATTTTAAATTGTACATTGTGAATATGAAAAGGATGCGCCATCACCGAATCATTGCTAATTTCCCAAATCTCAGTGCTGCCAGCGCTCACCACCTCATCAATGCGTTTAATATTCATGGATTTGCCGTTAATACTAAACGCATCACCAAACATCATCATCGGACCCATCTTCATTTGCAATTTCATTGCTCGTGTTCGGCTTGCTTTAGACGCATCAATAGACTTGTGTTTAACCAGTTGCTTGGGCAACGCTACTGTGGTTTTTTGCGCGTTACTGGCATCAATTTGCATGATATTTAAATTCTTATCAGTAGCACCCATCATGCTTCTCATCATGCCCATGCCGCCCATGCTGGACTGCTCTTGCCCAGCTTTATGTTGCAAAATTGGCATTATTCCAGATGCAACATTCAGCAAAATCTCAGCGCGCTCAGCAGGCGCTAATCTGATTAAATTTGTCTGTTGGGGTTTTTCTAACAATCCACCATCACTGCCAATAATATGAAAAGTACGATTGTCATCAAAATGCAAAAAATATGTTTTGGCATTCGAGCCGTTGAGTAAACGCAGGCGTAATAAAGATTTTTGTGCTTTTAAGATAGGATTAACCACGCCGTTAACCAACGCTGTACCGCCTTTTTTGCCCATCATTCTGTCCATCATGCCACTAAGATAGCGCAGTGAACCATTGGCATTAAAATCTTTATCCTGAATAATAATAGGCAGGTCGTCAACGCCGTACTCACTGGGTAAATTAAGTGCGTTTGCCTGCTCATCATCAATAATAAACATCCCTGCCAAGCCTTGATAAACTTGCTCAGCGGTTTCGTGCAGTTGATGCGAGTGGTACCAAAGCGAGGCAGCAGGCTGAATAATATCAAACTCAGTGCGCCAAGTTTTTCCCGGGCTAATTGGCTGATGCGGTCCGCCATCTGCCTTGGCAGGCAGTTTCATGCCGTGCCAATGTAGCGTGCTGGTTTTATCGATATTATTCTTAACCCGAATGCGTACCTTGTCACCTTTGTTAGCGCGCAAAGTCACACCTAAAAAATTTTGATTAATCCCCAAAGTCGGTGTTTTTAGCCCGGCAAATAGCTCACTTTTGCCTGCTTGAATGTTTAAATCAAACATAACCACTTTGCCTTTTCTCTCTCCCACATACAGTGCTGGCACTTTAAATGTATTACGAAAAATCTGACCGCCTGCCAGCACCCATTGCTTAGGTAATGCAGCAAGCAATAAGCCCGATTGGATAAATCGTCTTCTGCTTAACATTACTTAAACCTTGAGCTGTATTTTTGTTGAATTTCAGCCGGCCAGAGGCTAAATAAATAGTCCAAAATCGCTTGCTTTTCCGCCGCACTCAGCTGATTTTGAAACCCCGGCATCGTCCCGCCAAACCTTACGCCGCCGGCATTAATGGTGCTTAAAAGTAGTTTGGGCGAATGATGCCAGCCGTGTGCCGTGCCGTTGAGTGGCGGAGCTGGATATTTGCCGTTAATTGGAGTTTTCCAATCAGCCACCAAGCCCTGAGCCGCCTTGCCATGGCAGATAGCGCAGTTTTTCTTAAAAGTAATTTTGCCTAATTCAATGTTTTTTTCACTGTTTTTTTCGCCGTTACCAGTGCCAAAACAGCCGCTTAAAAAAATTGTTACTAATACTAATAATACTTTTTTCATAAAAATTCTTCAGTCAAATCGTTAAGAAAATTATAGCCTTTTTCAGTCGGCTGGATAAGTTTATCACTAATATTTAGCAAGCCTAATTTTTTTGCAAATTGCAATTTTTCATTGATTGAAGCAAGCGGCAAATTAGTCGTCAAGGCAAATAATTCAGGGGCAAAACCGGATTTTAGCCTTAACGCATTTAGCATAAATTCAAAAGCCAGATTGTCAATTTTTGTGATTTTGCGTTGTGGATTTTGAAGATATTGCTTTGGAGATTTTGCTTTCACAGTGCGGATAATCTCGCCATTTGCTTGGCTGATTTTCCCATGAGCGCCAGCGCCGATTCCGAGATAATCGCCAAATTGCCAATAATTAAGATTGTGTTTTGAGGCGATTTTGCCAAAAGCCGAAACCTCATAACGCTTGAAACCACTCACTTCCAAGAGTTTCACGCCAGCATTTCCCATTTTCCAAATGTCATCAGATTTAGGCAAAATCGGCGGAAATTTGGCAAAATAAGTATTCGGCTCAATCGTTAATTGATAAAAAGAAATGTGGCTTGGAGCAAAATCCAGCGCCTGATTTATATCATTCAAACAAGCCTCAATCCCTTGCCCAGCAAGCCCATACATCAAATCAATATTAAAATTATCAAAAATCTGAGCCGCCTGTGAGCAAGCTTTTTCAGCCTCAGCGGCGTTATGAATTCGCCCCAAAAATTGCAAATTTTTATCATTAAAAGTCTGCACGCCGATGGAAAGGCGATTTATGCCAATATTTTTAAAGGCTTTAAACTTTTCAGCCTCAAAACTGCCCGGATTAGTCTCCAAAGTAATTTCAATATTTGCAGCAAAATCAAGTCGTTTTTGCAAGCCGGAAAATAACTCATTTAACTCAGCAGAACTCAGCAAACTCGGGGTGCCGCCGCCGATGAAAATAGAGCTAATTTTGCGGCCTTGAACATACTTTAAATCAGCTTGCAAATCAGTTAGTAATGCTGAAATATATCCAGTTTCATCACTTTTTTCATGCGAATTAAAATCACAATATGGGCATTTTTTCACACACCATGGATAATGGATATAGAGCGATAGCGGCAGGGGTTTCAAGGGTTTTAGCATTGTAATTTTTGCAAAAGTGCTTGCAGGGCTTTGCCGCGGTGAGAGATTTTATTTTTTTCCTTCAAATCCAGCTCGGCAGCACTACAATTATGGCTCGGCAGGTAAAAAATAGGGTCGTAACCAAAACCATTTTCACCAGTTTTTTTGCTGAGAATTTCGCCTTCCCAGCCACGCTGAATTACAAGTGGGACGGGGTCATCAGCCGATTTTACTAACACAATCGCACACCAAAACTGAGCCTTCCGATTAGTCTTATTTTGCATATTTTTTAAGAGCTTTTCCACATTTGCTTTATCATCAGAATTAGCGCCAGAATAGCGTGCTGAGAAAATTCCCGGAGCGCCATTTAGGGCCTCAACCACTAATCCGGAATCATCGGCTAAAGCCGGCAAGTCCGATTGCTTGGCGGCATTTCTGGCTTTAATTAGAGCATTTTCCACAAAACTCAAGCCTGTTTCTGCCACTTCGGAAACCTGCAAATCTTGCATTGAAACTACTGTAAAAACGCCTTTTAACAGCAAATTAAATTCTTTGATTTTGCCCTGATTGTTACTGGCGAGAATGATTTTGTCCATCGTGTATAATTATTAAAATTGCAAAAAGGAAAAGTTATGAACCAAGACGAAATGAAACAAGCAGTCGCCCAAGCCGCACTCAAATATGTGGAAAAAGATACTATTATAGGCGTAGGCACAGGCTCTACGGCGAATTTTTTCATTGATGCTTTGAGCGCTTTGAAGGGCGAAATCAAGGGCGCAGTAGCAAGTTCAGTTGCCACTCAAAAACGCTTAGAAGGCTATGGCATCAAGGTTTTTGACCTTAACCAAGTGGATGAAATTTCGGTTTATATTGATGGAGCTGACGAGGCGGACGGCGGATTAAATCTCATCAAAGGCGGCGGCGGAGCGCTCACTCGGGAGAAAATCGTGGCAGCGGTGGCGGAAAAATTTGTCTGCATTGCCGATGAATCAAAATTGGTGGAAGTGATGGGGGCATTTGCATTGCCGGTTGAAGTCATTCCGATGGCAGTAAATTATGTCAAACGGCAAATTGAAAATGACATCGGCGGGCGGGCGATTTTGCGTGATTTTACAACCGATAATGGCAATAAAATATTAGATATTCAAGGCTTAAAAATCACCGATGCGAAGGCGGTAGAAAGCCAAATAAATTCCATTGTCGGAGTTGTTACTAATGGCTTATTCGCCAATCGTGGGGCGGATATTTTGCTGCTCGGCGGGTCAGATGGAGTGAAAATTATCAAGCCTTAATACTTCTCATAACGGTCTAAAATTTTCTGCAAATCATCAATTTTAACCTCCAAAACATCAGCCAAATCTTGCGAATTAGTGAGTGCCTTGGCGCGCTGATATTGCTTGCTCGCCCCGTCCAAATTTCCCTTAATAATCAAAGCCTTAGCGCTTTGCACATGCGCTCGGTCAAGAGCGCCTTGGCGGACAAACAGTGAGCCTAACAGCTGATGCGATTGATAAGTGCCCGGATTGCCCCGCAGGAAAGGCTTTAGCGTGGCAATGGCTTGGCGAATTTTGCCGTTATTTTCATACGCTTTGGCGGCATAATAAATGCTCGGCTCGTCATCTTCAAGCAAATTATTTTTATCAAAATATTGCTGGGCTTTGTCGATTTTCCCCATAGCAGCGGCGATTCTGCCTGCCAAAATATTACTAGATTTGTCATTATTTAGGCTTAATAATTTATCCACTTGTTGCTTGGCAAGCTGATATTTTTGCTTCTCAAATGCCGCATAAGCGTTCATATAATGGGTAATTGCCAAGTCTTTTTGCGGCTTAATTGCCCCTCGTTTTTGATAATATAACTTGGCTTTGATGGTTTTATAAGCAAAAGAATCTTGCCGATAATCGCTTGAAAGCCTTGCTGCACGGGGCAAACTCTCAGAAATACGATTTACACTCAGCGGATGAGTTCGCAAAAATTCTATCGCATTCGGGCTATCTTTCAACTTAGCAAAAAAATCCGCCATACCTTTTGGATTAAAGCCAGATTTAATCAGAATTTTAGTGCCAATTCTGTCGGCTTCCCATTCGTGCTCGCGGGTGAAATTAATGCCTTGCTGAGTCACGCCGGCGATGGTTGAAGCAGCCACAGCCTCAGTCGCCTCGCCGCTGTCTAACAGGGCTGCCAGCACTAAACCGGCAAATAATAAGTAATTATGTTTGCTGGTTTTTTCGCTAAAACGATTGAGATGATTTTGGGTAATATGGGCGATTTCATGGGACAATACAGCGGCTAATTCGGACTCGGATTTTGATACTAAAATCGCCCCGCTATGCACGCCGATATATCCATACGGACCGGCAAATGCGTTGATACTGCTGTCATTCAGCATAAAAAATCCAAAATGTTTGCGCGGATTTTGGCTATAATTTACCAATTCAAAACCTAATTTATTCAAATAAGTAGTAATTTCCACATCTGTTATCACCTCATCTGTTTGCCAAATAAATTGCAAAAATTGGTTGCCAAGTTTTTTCTCGCTGAATGGCTCTATCGCCGTCAGCTCAGGCACTTCAAGGGCAAATACATTTAGGCAAATTAGTAATAATGCGATTTTTTTCATAATTTATATCAAGGTTTTGTCAATTTTATTTTACCCTTAGCGGCTCAGATTATATTAAATGTAATTTAAAATTGACAGCCTAAAATCAAGTGTTAAAATACTGCTATAATAGTTGTTGCTAATATTATTTTATTTTTAATTTCTTATATAAGGAGTCCATTATGGCTGACGAAACTTTAGACGCATCAGGCTTAAACTGCCCATTACCAATTTTAAAAACCAAAAAAGCATTATCTAAAATGGATGCTGGAAAAATTTTAGATGTTATTTCAACTGATGTCGGTTCGATCAAAGACATTGAAGCTTTTTGCAATCAAACTGGAAACAAACTAATTTCCACTGAGGAAGACGGCGGAAAATATGTTTTTACCATTGAAAGAGTTTGAAATAAGACTTAACGGAGGATTTAATTATGCCAGATGCAGACAATAATAAAATGACAATAATTGCCACTAAAGGCTCTTTTGACTGGGCATTTCCGCCTTTCATCATCGCCTCTACTGGCGTTGCTATGAGCAAGGAAGTAACGATTTTCTTCACTTTTTACGGGATTAATCTTTTACTCAAAGATACATCAAAACTCAGAGTAAGCCCAATGGGTAATCCGAATATGCCAATGAAAATGCCATTTGGACCTAAATGGTTACAAAAAATTGATTTTGGTCCTAAAATCCCAAATATCCTTTGGAATATTCCTTTTGCTGACACTTTAGTCACTTATTTAATGAAAAAAACTATGGCAAGACAAGGCGTGGCAAAATTAGAGGATTTACGCTCAATGTGCCAAGAATTTGATGTGAAATTTATCGCTTGTGAAATGACAGTTGGATTATTTGGTTATGACAAAGAAGACTTTATTGATGGCGTAGAATTTGCCGGTGCTGCTACTTATTTTGAGGAAGCGGCTAGCGGAAATCATCATTTATATATGTAATTTTAGCCTCGCCTTTTTCCTTTTTACTGTGTTAAAAGCCAAAAATTATTCAGTCGTATAGGATTTCTATACTCCGTTCATAATTTTTAACTTTTGCCTTGTAAAAAGAAAAAATACTCGCTAAAAATAATATCAAATACAATATTTCAAACCGTTTATTTCTGCCAATCCAAAATTTTCCAGCCTATCTGTTTGGCGATTTTCAACAATTTCTCATCGCCATTTACCACCACCGGATTTTCCACAAATTCTAACATTGCCAAATCGTTGTAAGAGTCCGAATAAAAAGTAGCGCCGGAGATATTTTCGCCAGTTTGCTTGAGCCATTTTTGCAGATGAGTAACTTTTCCAAACTGAAAACACGGCTCGCCAGAAACCTTGCCGGTGTAGCGTCCGGCTTGAATTTCAGGCTCGGTAGCAAGCAAATTTTGAATGCCATAATTAGCAACAATCGGCTCGGCGACAAAGCGATTAGTGGCAGTAATAACCAATAAAATATCGCCCTTTTTCCGATGAAAATCCACCACGGCTTGCGCTTTTTGCAAAATAATCGGCTTGATTTTAGCATCCATAAATTGCTCTCGCCATTTGCGTAATTTAGCCAAAGAATACTTTGATAATGGCTCCAAACAAAATTCCAAATACTCATTAATATCTAATTTTGCTAAGGCATAATCGTCAAAAAATTTACGGTTTTTTTGCTGATAATTCTGCTTATCCACCGCCCCGATTTCAGCCAAAAATTCGCCCCAGAGAAAATCGCTATCGCCTCCGATTAGGGTTTTGTCTAAATCAAAAATTGCGAGTGCCATAACTATAATTTTGCCAAGGCAAGCCCAGCAGCAGTAATGGTTTTGGCAATATCCGCCTCGCTGTGAGCGCTGGAAACAAAGCCGGATTCATACGCAGAAGGGGCTAAATAAACGCCTTGTTCTAACATAAAATGATAGAATTTTTTAAAGCGTTCCACATCACATTTTGAGACTTGGGCAAAATTTTCCACTGGCGAATCGGTAAAAAATAAACCAAACATTCCGCCCACCAAATTCGCACTCATACTAATATTATGAGCCTTAGCTTGCGCCAAAATTCCGGCAGTTAATTGCTGAGTTTTCGCCTGCAAATTTTGATAAAAATCCTCATCAGCAGCCAAAGTATTCAACATCGCCAAACCGGCTGCCATTGACAGCGGATTGCCAGAAAGTGTGCCGGCCTGATAGACCGGACCGAGCGGGGCGATAAATTCCATAATCTCACGCTTGCCGCCAAATGCCCCGACCGGTAGCCCGCCGCCAATCACTTTTCCCAGAGTTGTGAGGTCAGGTTTCACGCCGTAAAAGGCTTGCGCACCGCCGAGTGCTACGCGAAATCCACTCATCACTTCATCAAAAATCAACACTACTTTATGAGAATTACAAACATCTCTCAAGCCTTGTAAAAAGCCGTCCGCAGGCGGTATGCAGCCCATATTTCCAGCCACCGGCTCCACAATAATACAAGCCACTTGGTCGCCGATTTCGCTTAAAATTTCATTCACTTTTGCAAGATTATTATATTCTAAAGTCAAAGTGTGCTGCGCCAAATCCCTTGGCACACCAGCGGATGAGGGCTTGCCCATGGTCAAAGCGCCGGAGCCAGCCTTGACCAAAAGTGAGTCCGAATGCCCGTGGTAGCAGCCTTCAAATTTGATGATTTTGTCCCTGCCGGTAAATCCGCGTGCCAGCCGAATCGCACTCATAGTCGCCTCTGTGCCGGAGCTGACCATTCTAATTAACTCAATTGAAGGCATCAAATCACAGACTTTTTGGGCTAATTGAGTTTCAATTTCAGTCGGAGCGCCAAAGCCCAAACCGTTATCCAGAGCGGCTTTTACCGCATTCGCCACAGTTTTATTTGCATGCCCCAAAATCATCGGACCCCACGAAGCAACATAATCAATATATTTTTTGCCGTCCGCATCAAACAAATATGCACCCTGCCCGCGGCTGAAAAAAATCGGGCTGCCGCCCACGCCGTTAAAGGCACGAACCGGCGAATTAACCCCGCCAGCAATAACAGTTTTGGCTTGTTCAAATAAAATTTCTGATTGATTTTTCATCATTTAAGCTCCAGTTTGAGTGATGGTCGGATAGGTTTTCAAATGGGTAATATGCGACCAAATAATCAGAATATTATCAAATAATAATGGCAAATTAATCGGAGTTTTCGCCAACGCTAACGCCCGATAAATATCATTTAAAAACTTAAATAAAAAGTCAATTTTGACATTTTTTACAACCTGATTTAGCTCAACCAAACCGCCCTCATTCTTCAAAGATTTCAGCCGAATAGCCTCAATAATCAGATTTTGCAAGCAGTTCAGAACCTCAATTTCATTACCATTAAAATCCTCAAGTTTGCTAATTGTAGCCGGATGCAAAGCGATATTTAGCAGCTGATTTTGCCAATGTTGATAATGCACAAAACCATCGCCAGACAGCTCTGCCAAAGCATTAAAAGGCACGCCGTGAGTGTTTTCTAAGAGTTGCTCCACATCAAAATCGCCACGCTGCTCTGCCGGCATTTTAGCGCTAATCCAGTCCAAAACTTCCCCCCCATACGCCGGCGAAATATGCACAGTTTGACAGCGTGAAACAATGGTTGCCGGCAGGTTTTTTGCGTTATGAGCCAGCAAAATAATCAGCGTATTTTCCCTCGGCTCTTCCAAAGTTTTGAGCAAACTATTTGCCGCATTAGCGTTCATTTCATCGGCATAAAAAATCACTCCAATCTGCAATTTATCAGCCGTTTTATTCAACGCATCGCAGAATGCACGAACCTGCTGAACCAAAATTTCTTTAGAGATTTTCTTCGCCTTAGCAGCCTTTTCATCCCTATATTCACCGGCGCGAATATAGACCAAATTTTCATACTTTGAACGCCGAATTAACGCCGTCATATCAGCATTTTCCAGCACATTATCCGCCCTAATTTTCTCATCATCACCAATCAAAACTCCCACCAGATTTTGCATCAACTCAAACTTGCCGATATTTTTATCACCCGTAATCAACAACGCATGCGGCAAGTGATTTTGCGCAATCATCCCTTGCAATTTCGCAAACGCCGTTTTGTGCCAAGGCAGAATATTTTTAGGTTGATTTGTCATTTTTTATTTTTTTTCGTTGGTGCTGAAATCAAATCTTTCTGCAAAGTCTATGTGTTTTATTACTGTCTTTATAAAATCTACTAAATAATACCCATGGCTACCGTGTTTTACAAACTTTATAAAATGCTCATCTTGTTTTCCAATAAATATGTTTAGGGCTTCTGAGTCGTTTCTCAATGGTGTTATGTCAATAATTGCTTTAATAAATCCGGAAAACCTGCGTGGCGCCCTCTTCTGAGAGTTGGT
>JAAOIF010000219.1 GCA_015163925.1 Candidatus Thioglobus sp. | reverse complement strand
TATCAACATTTATAAAGTAAGATTTTGCCGCAGCAGCACTTACAACAACTGTGCCGGCTGGGTCATTTTCACTCAGAGTAACGGCTGTCGGAGTGCCGGCGGCGGCTTCAACTGCATCAACCACCGGAGAAATGGTTAAAGGAAATTGTGCTGAATTTGACAAACCATCGCTGTCTGTGGCAGTAATTATAATGGTAGCATTGCCATGGGCATTTTCTTTTAGGATAATTTCAATGGTGTGATTAACTGCAGGGGCTGAGATTGATGTGAATGGTGTTATAACAACTCTATCAACAAGGTTGGGATTAGTGCTACTGCCAATAATTGTAATATCATCTACGCTGTCGGAATCGTCCATAACTGCTAAGTTCCCACCTAAAAATCCAGAGGTAGCATCTTCAATAGTAGAAATGAGGTTTGGAAATTCAGAGATAGTTGGCGCTTTGTTCAGCGCCGTTAAGGCAGCGGCGGTGACGGTGGTAGAGCCTAAAGCGGCAATATTTTGGGCAATCATAGCAAAATCTAAGCTGGCAATATTTGCATTTATATTTGCCACTTCCTGAGCCTGAGCCGCCGTGTCATCAGCTGAAATGGCAGTTTGTAAATCAACCAAAATCGTTGGAGTTTTGGCAATAGCAGCTGAAGCCCGCAATAATATTAAATTATCCTCATTTGAGCCATCGGTTAAATCCAGCTCACTTAAATTCGCCTCAGCAGACAGATTAAATAAATCCGCAACAGTAGTGGTGGCAACGGTTTTAGCATCGGCAAAAGTATTACCGGCTGCCATTAAGGCTTTAATGTGGCCAGCCTCAATATCGGTAAAAACATTGATATTGAAATTATTAGCGCTGCCTCCGACTGCTACAACTGAGGTCAGAGTGGCTGGTGCGGTGGAAGTGTTGCCAGTATTTTCATTTAAATAAAAGCCATAAACTTCTAATTCAACATTTCCGGCGAGATTATCAAATGCAAAAGCGCCGAGCTTTCCAGTATTAATTGGTGGAATCGCAGCGGTGGCGGTATTTCTGCTGCCATCAGTTGCTAAAACATAAGCGGTAACTGTTGAATCGGCCATAAATGGCCCTTTGCTTGCCATGCCTGAAACTGAGCCTGAGCCTAAGCCGTTAGAGCTGCCTCCGCCACAACTGGCAAGGGTTACAGCCAGAATTGCCAGAATTGTTATCGCCAAAAATCTGTTTAAAATATTCATTTTTTACCTGATTTATTTAAAAAAACTTATTATATATAAAAAAGCTGGGGGGGGGGGGGAATTTAATTGACACAAGCCTTGCCTGTGTAGGAATTTTTATTGCTTGGGAGGCAAGGCTTTTTTTCTGTGCAGGTGGTTTTGGATGATTTTAGGCTAAAGGGATTTTATGTTTATTTGGTGAGATTTTTCTTACATAAAGCCTTGCCTCTACCGCCAGACTGTCATTCTGAACTGCCAACCCCTTGTCATTCTGAACTTGATTCAGAATCTCGCCTTGTAAAAAATACCGTGCTTGCCGGATGAGAGCCTTAAATCTTGTTCAGGGAGACAGTAATGGTTTTGTAATTCTGAACTGCCCACCCCTTGTCATCGAATTGGTCGTGCCGATAAGCACTCAGTCCGCT
>JAAOIF010000218.1 GCA_015163925.1 Candidatus Thioglobus sp. | reverse complement strand
TCAGCCCCTGCCCCCACGCCATCTGCTGTAAGCCGGTATTGAGCCAAAGTGTTTGTAATTGTTCCATGCGTTTAAGCCAAAGTTAAAAGCGTTTGCCCGACTGCCACTGTGTCGTTTTCTTCCTGCTGATGTGTTGCCAAATCCTGTTACTAATTCTGGGATTATTTGGACTATTGATGGCGATAGCAGCATTGCCACTATCAGCGGCTCAAGCCTCAGCGGAGTTGCCCCCGGCACTGTAATTCTGACTGCCACAGCGGCTGACGGCAGCGGAGTTTCTGCCACTCAAACATTTACCGTTACTGCCCATGATTTAGAAATTGCGAGTTTTTCCGTTAGCCCAATTTCTATTAATATTGACCAAACTCTAACTTTATCGGCAACTGTCCAAAACAATGGGAATGCCGCCGCCGCTGCGACTAGAGTTCGGTTTTATCGCTCCACAAGCGAGGCAAATCTGACCGATGATGCAAATCAAATCAGCAGCGATGCCGTAGGCGGATTGGGGATTAGTGGCACTCAAACCCTTACGGCAACCAGCGCCGCCTCAGCCACAGCCGGCACTTTTTACTATGGAGTTTGTGTCGCCGCCACTGCAAATGAGGCTGACACAACCAATAATTGCTCCGCTGCTTTTGAGGTTACAGTTACTGCCGCTGATTTAGTGGCTTCTAATTTTTCCGTTAGTTCTAATACTGTAAATGTCGGCGACAATATAACTTTATCGGCAACTGTCCAAAACAGCGGAGATGCCGCCGCCGCTGCGACTATGGTTCTGTTTTATCGGTTTACAAATGAGACAAACCTTTTTGAACTTGCTAACGAAATCACCAGCGAGGCTGTAGGCAGTTTAGCTGTGAGTGCCACTCAAGATATTACGGCATCTAACACAGTGCCAGCTGCAGTCGGCACTTTTTACTATGGAGTTTGTGTCGCCGCCACTGCCAATGAGTCCGATATAAGCAATAATTGCTCCGCTGCTTTTGAAGTTACAGTTATTGCCTCTGATTTAGTGGTTGCTGATTTTTCCATTAGCTCCCTTGCTGTTAATATTGAGGAAGCTATAACTTTATCTGTTAGTGTCAAAAATCAAGGAAATTCCGCCGCCGCTGCGACCAGAGTTAAGTTTTATCGCCACAGCACTAATGACTTTCTCAGTGGCGAAGAAATCACCGCTGCTGATATAGGCGATTTGGCTGTGAGTGCCACTCAAACTATTACGGCAGCCAGCACAGCCACAGCCACAGCCGGAATCTATTATTATGGGGTTTGTGTGGACGCTGTCGTGAATGAGACTCCCACAAACAACAACTGCTCCGCTCCTGTGTCTGTTAAAGTCCTGCAATGGACAAAGGCGGCGGCTACTCATAGCTGGCCTGCACGGAAGGACCATTCAACCTTGGTCTTTGATAACAAAATGTGGATATTAGGTGGTTTTGGCAATATCGGTGAAATTCCCACTGCCTTTAATAGTGTTTGGTCTAGCGCAGATGGCAGCAGAATAATCCAAAGCATTTACGCCGATGAAAATATTTTGGCAAGCCAAAACCTCCGCCCAAGCCAGAGCAAATGAGAGGAAAATCGTATTCCTCGCCGGCACATAAGTTATTGGAATTTC
>JAAOIF010000217.1 GCA_015163925.1 Candidatus Thioglobus sp. | reverse complement strand
TATTTGTAATAAAATGCTAATTTTACCGCTACTTTGTCAATATGAAATTATTTATTTTATTTGCGTTTTTAGCCCTAAAAGGTGGAATGGTCGTCTATTAAAATCACTCCCTGTGGCAATTTTTTTGTCGTAAATCCTGCCAGATGAATTTGCTTTACATCAGCCCTATCAACGCTTTTGAGATAATTTTCCGGCTGGTAATTATGATTAAAACAACTGACAAAAACATTATTAACATCAAATAATAATCCGCAGCCAGACAGGCTCGGAAGAGAGGCAAAAAACTCCCATTCGGGAATATTAGATTGCTGAAATCGTAAGTAAGAAGACGGATTTTCAATCAAAATTTGCCTTCCTAAAAAATCCTGAGTTTGCTTGATTTTATCAGTAAAATTACTAAGTGATTCTGGCGTATAAGGCAGTGGCAGCAAGTCATTTAGATAATTTCCATTAACGCTAGACCAACTCAAATGCTCGGAGATAAAATCAGGCTTAAAACGCTCAATCGCATTTTTGAGATTTTGCAAATGTTGCTGATTTAGCTCATCTGCCGAACCCAACGATAAGCCGATGCTATGCAGACTTAAAGGATAATTTTGGGCAATTTGCTCTAATTGAGAGGCCGCCAGATTGTCATAAAAAAAATTCTCAGAATGAACTTCTAACCAACCAATTTCAGGCTGATTTTCAAGCACTTCTTGCAAGTGCTGATGGCGTAAACCGATGCCGGTGCTGTTAGGATTTATTGCCAAAATTTCCACCAAGATTTTGGCTGATTTAAGAGTTTTGTAGTGGCTAAATTTTTACCAATCCAGCCGTCAAGAATGCCGCCTGAAAGCTCTTGAACATTTTTATAACCCAATTTATCACTCAAAAATCGCCCCACAGTTTTAGTCCGATTCGCATGCGCACAAACCAACACAAATGGCTGATTTTTATCCTTAACAATTTCACTAAATTTACTCAGCCATTTTTGCGTATTATAATTGCCATTTTTATCATAAAAAGTGAGTTTGTGTGAGCCGGGAATAATGCCATATTTTTGAAATTCGTCAATCCGGCGAATGTCAATAATCGGCACTCCGTCCTGTTTTGCTTGCTGGACTTTCTCGGTGCTAATTGTGCTAAAAGTGGCAACAGAATTAAGACTCATAATGCTTAAAAGTATAAATAAATTTGTTTTTATCATTTGATTTTAAAGGTAAAAAAACCACAATCGCACTGTCAGATTGTGGTTTTAAATTGCTTGAAAAATATTTAAGATTTGCTCAAACTTCCGCCGACTAATTTTTCACACAAGCCTTTTGGAATTGCAATAAATGCGTCTTTTTGCCCATCAGTTGTCGCCGAACCAGCACAAGATGAAGTCTTAGTAGCGCAGTCATTTTGTCCGGCTTTAACCACTCCGTAACACTTTTCTTTAGCGCCAGCGCTGGCTTCCATAGCAACAAAATTAGAGCCTAATAAAGCCAAACCGGCTAAGGTTGCTGTTGTTATTTTATTCATTTTTTTCCCTGTAAAGTTAAACAAAAGATAACTGAATTTCCTTCAATCACACTATACTATACGCCATAATCACAGTTAAGTTTCACAAAATGCAAAAACATCTCAGCCAATATTTCCAGCAATTACAACGGCAAAAAACTCAGCGAAA
>JAAOIF010000216.1 GCA_015163925.1 Candidatus Thioglobus sp. | reverse complement strand
AAGGGCAATTATTAGCAGCCGCCAGTCTGAATTTCCAGCCGCCAGCATCCAAATTCCAGTAACACTCAAAGCCCCAAAAACGCCGCCGAAAACTCCCTCAATCGTCTTGCCAGAACTGACTCTAAACAAATCTGGCGCAAATGTTAATAAATTGTGATTTAGGCGAGTGCTTAACGCCAAGCCCGGACGGAGTTATAATGCCGCTAATTGATATGGCAAATATCGCCTGCGGAGGGCATTCTGGCAATGATTTTAGTATGATTCAAAGCATTAAATTAGCACTGAAAAATGGGGTAAAAATTGGCGCTCATCCGAGTTATTTTGATGCAATAAATTTTGGGCGTAGCGCTCAAGTCTTGAGTGATGAGGATTTGTTTGAGCTAATTTATCAGCAAACTTCGGCGCTAAAAATACTATGTGAAAAAAACGCTGCAAAGCTTGAATACATCAAGCCACACGGGGCTTTGTATCATAATATGATGGCAAATGAAAATGTTTTTAAGGTGTTTTGCAAGGTGATTTCAGAGCTTGATTTGGAATTATTTTTGGTAATGCAATTTGGTTTTGAAAATAATTTTCAGTCCGAAAATGTGAGGATTTTCTCCGAAGTATTTGCCGACCGAGCATACTTTCCTAATAGCTCAAAAATGCTGCCCAGAGGCGAAAAAGGTGCAGTTTTAGATGATGCAAAAGCCATAATTAAGCAATATAATTATTTTGCCAATGCCGCTAAAAAGGCTGATACCATCTGCTTTCACGGCGATAATCCGGCGGCGGTTGAGGCTTTGAGGATTTTGAAAAATGCTTAAAATAATACTGGCTGGCGAAGACTCAATTCTCATTTATTTTGGCGATAAAATCAAGCCAGAATTAGTAATGAAAATCAGTGCTGCCGCCGAGCAATTAAGCCAAGAATTATCCGATTTTATTATTGATTTAACCCCGTCCTACACCTCTTTGCTGCTGCGTTACGACCTCGGCAAAATCGATTATCAAAGCCTATATGACAAGGTTGAAAATTGCTTAAAAAATCCGTCCGCTGGCAAAATTAAAACTGGCAAATTGATTGAAATTCCGGTGCATTACGGCGCTGATTTTGGGCTTGATTTGCAGCAATTATTAACGCAAAAAAACTTAAAACTTGAGGATTTTATCCAGATTCACGCCGCAGAAGAATACTTAGTTTACGCCATCGGATTTAGTCCGGCATTTGCTTTTTTGGGCGAAGTTGATAAATCCATTCAAGCTCCCAGATTAGCAACTCCGAGAATTAGTATTCCGGCTGGAAGTGTTGGTATTGCTGAAAATCAGACCGGAGTTTATCCAAATAAATCCTCCGGCGGCTGGAATATTATCGGGCGCACGCCACTGGATTTATCGCTTAAAAATCCGGCAAATATTGATAAATTTAGCATCGGCGATAAGGTCAAATTTCGCCCCATCAGCCGGAGAGAATTTGATGAGTTTTAAAGTTATCAAGCCCGGATTTTTGTCCAGCATTCAAGACTTCGGACGCTTCGGCCACGCCAAAAATGCAATCAGCCAATCCGGCGTAATGGACGAGCACGCCTACGCTTGGGCGAATTATTTGCTTGGAAATGACTTTTTCGCAGCGGTGCTGGAAATCACTTTTGGCGGCTTGGAATTACAAGCAAAA
>JAAOIF010000215.1 GCA_015163925.1 Candidatus Thioglobus sp. | reverse complement strand
ACATTGCCTTTGAAGTAAGAACCGTCTTGCAAAATGCCTGTCGCCCGAGCGCTAGCACCAATATTGCCCGGCTCAGTGGTATTAAGCATCACAATCCGAATGTTTTCAAAGGTATAATTTGTGTTTTTTTTCATAGTCTAAATTATGCATCCTACGCTCAATATTGCCGTTAAGGCCGCGCGCAAAGCTGGTGATATTATCCTGCGCTATCACAATCAAATTGACCTTTTAAGCATTCAAAACAAAGGCGAAAATGACTTTGTTTCCGAAGTTGATAAGGCCGCCGAAGATGCTATTATAGCCGAGTTGAAATACGCTTTTCCCAAACATTCAATCCTCGCTGAAGAGAGCGGCGAAACCCTTGGCGATGAGCGCTTTCAGTGGATTATTGACCCATTGGACGGCACCACAAATTACCTCCACGGCTTTCCACAATACGCAGTTTCCATTGCATTATATGAAAATAATTCGGCGGCGTTTGCGGTAATTTATGACCCTTTCAAAGAGGAAATGTTCACTGCTGCCAAGGGTCAGGGGGCTTATTTGAACGACCAAAGAATTCGTGTGAGCAAGACTAATGGCTTTGAAAATTCCCTCATCGGCACTGGATTTCCATTCAAAGCGCCAGAGCATTTGGAGGCTTATTTGGCGATGTTTAAAGCCATTCACCCGCAAGTTTCAGGCATTCGCCGCGCCGGTTCTGCCGCCTTGGATTTGGCTTATTTAGCCGCCGGACGCTTGGACGGATTTTGGGAAATTGGACTAAATAAATGGGATATTGCCGCCGGAGTTTTGCTAATTCAAGAGGCTGGCGGCTTCATCGGCGATTTTTCCGGACGCGATAAATATTTACAAACCGGAAATGTGGTCGCCGGCAACCAAAAAGTATTTAAAGCAATTTTAAAATCCATTCACCCGCATTTAGGCAAGGATTTACAGAATTAGCCAGCAAACTTGTCATTCTGAACTTGATTCAGAATCTCATGTTATAAAAAGCGGACTGTTTACTGGATGAGACCCTTAAATCTTGTTCAGGGTGACAGGTTTTTGTTCAGAGTGACAGTAAGGGGCTGTTATTCTAAACTCGTTTGCAGAATTAAATTAGAATTATAATTTTCCAATAATTGTATTTAATATGCTGACAACATAGCCAAAACCAGTCCCCATCAGCCCTACAAGAATTACAAGACTTAATTTCAAATCGTTTTTAGTGGCTAATATTTTGTGACTATCGCCTACAATTTCTACCACTGCCTCAGCCTGTTTTTTGTCAAAACCAGCATTTATTAAAGTATTTGCCATTGTTAAAGTATTCATAATTGCCTTAAAAAACCTATCAATTTGCTGATTTTACCTCAAAAATTCCCAAACAAAATCAGATTTTTTAGCGGAGCTGGCAATGGTTAATTATTAATGAAAAGCAAAAGCAAGAGCTGAGACCCTGAATCGAGTTCAGGGAGACAGTAAGGGGTTTGTTATTCTGAACTCCCCCCACATTGTCATTCTGAACTTGATTCAGAATCTCATCTTGTAAAAAGCAAACTACTGGCTGGTTGAGACCCTGAATCGAGTTCAGGGAGACAGTAAGGGGTTTGTTATTCTGAACTCCCCCCACATTGTCATTCTGAACTTGATTCAGAATCTCATCTTGTAAAAAGCAAACTACTGGC
>JAAOIF010000214.1 GCA_015163925.1 Candidatus Thioglobus sp. | reverse complement strand
TTTTGTTCACTTTCGTGCAATTCAAGGTGACGGTTACAAGTCATTAGAAGAAGGGCAAGAAGTTGAATTTGAATTAGAAGACGGCGCTAAAGGCCCACAGGCCGCCAATGTCGTGCCAATGTAATTTATTATATTTGGATTTAAAACCCAGTTTTATTGCTGGGTTTTTTATTGCCTAAAATTAGCGTTACTGTTGTTTTGCCTGTTATTTTTCAAGTGGCTGAAGGCTAAAATCTTCCCAGTTTTCGCTGTCGTAAGTGATTTCAAAGCCGCCGAGCATTTTTGAGGCCTGAACTTTCATTTCATCAGGCAGCTGCCAAATGCGATTGCACTGCGGAAATCCGGCAATTTCAATAAAATTATTTACTCTAATTACATCTTTTTTACTGAGTTCTAAATTGGAAAAAACAGTGATAACTTCATCCACAAATTCTGGCTGGACCAAATTATAGTAGCCTTTTTTGGTATAATTTCTGACAGTTTCAATGCAATTTTTGATGTGTTTTTGCACTTTTTCAAGGTCGTTATATTCTTGCACCAACGATTTTACCTTGTCATTTTCAATGGTAATTTCGGTGATTTCCGGGTAAGCCTTGATTTTTTCAATACTCATATTTGCATATTTTAATCTATTCTGGGCGGCAATGGTTTAGGGCAATTTTTGTGAAAATCTGTTAATAAAAATACCGGTATTTTAAGCTTATTTTTTCGCATAAAATCTATTTCAAAACTGGCATTTTCACATTGCCTGAGTGCGGTGAAAACGGCGATTTTGCCCTCATGTGAGCCGATTTTGCCTTCATCGGAATTGCTGTTTTTATGCTTGCTGGCAATGGATTTATCAAAATCTGACAAGGCTTTTTGATAATGCTTTTGCTGCATCATAATCACCCCCCGGAGATAAAAAGTATTACCAATAAAATATAATTTATGATTGAATTTATTGGCAATAATTTTATCAAAAATCGCCAGCGCCTGCCGAGTTTCCCCACGCCTCGCCAAATCCCAGCCCTCATTATGCCACGCCGAGGCCAGCGCGTTTTTGGCATAATATTTATCATATTGCGCATGGCTCACGGCGTAATTCCAAAGTTTTAGCTCATTTTGCCAAACCGGAATTTGCTTGAATGCTGAAATTAAAGTAAAAATTAGCAAAATAATTGCCAGAATAATTGAGAAATTTTTCCTCTCAGCGACAACTGAAATTGCTAAAGAAATTCCAATAAAAGCAAAGTACAAATACCTATCCGCCACTACCGATACCAGCTGAAAAGAGAAAGATACCAGCCCCGAAGTGGGCAAAAATCCAAGCAAAAATAGGCTGCCGGCAAGTAACAAAATTTGCCGTTTTTTGCCAATAAAATATAATCCAAAAGCCAAACTAATTGGCACAATCGGCAAAATATAAAACCACCACTGATGCACCAGATAAGGCACTGGCAAGCCATAAACGGCGCTCAGACGCAGCGGATAAAGCAGATTTTTTAGATACAAAGCAATATTATTTAGCCAAATAATTGGCCGCTGAAAGTAACTTGCCAGCTGACTTTCCGGCACGGAAAACGATTGGCGGTTCTAAAACAAATGACCGAAGTGGCAGCAAAATATCCGGATTGTTGCATTGTGGCAATTGAGGAAGTGCCGCTGGAAAGTGTTAATAAATATGGAAT
>JAAOIF010000213.1 GCA_015163925.1 Candidatus Thioglobus sp. | reverse complement strand
CAAAGCCTCCAGCAGCTAATGTTTAGTGCCGCCGGAGTGTTTTAAGAAGAGCAACTTAATTGCAAATTTTTTGCCCAATCCGGCGGCTCAAAAGTGTAATTTTCAAAGCCCAAATGCTCGTCAAAAGGGCTGGAGAGCAAGTCAAATAAAACTCCAATTTCAGCATAATTTTTATCATTTTCTGCCTTGCGAATTGCCGTTTCTGCCAAATAATTACGCAAAATAAATTTCGGATTAATTTGCTTCATAAGAGTAATTCTGTTGGCGTTTTTTTCCTGCTCAAGGCGGCTCTGATAGCGTTTTAACCAAGTGGCAAAATCGGCGTTACTGTCTAATTTTTCAGGCTCTGAGAGCTGCCTCAGAGAGTTAGAATAATCTTTTTTATGCTGTAATAATAATTGCAAAAAATCGCCAATTAGCAAATTATCATCATCACTTTTTTCCATCAAGCCAAATTTTTGCCGCATCAATTTTGAGTAGTATTTAACCAAATAATTTTGATACTTTTCCAGCACTGATTTAGCTTGTTTTGCATCAATCAAGCTCGCCAAACTATCCGCCAAGCGCGCTAAATTCCACAACGCCACGCCCGGCTGCTGGTCAAAAGCGTAACGCCCCTCATGGTCAGAATGGTTGCAGACGAGCCCGGGATTATAAGTTTCCATAAAGCCAAACGGCCCGTAATCCAGCGTCAGAGCAAGGATTGACATATTATCAGTATTCATCACCCCATGCGTAAAACCTTGCGCTTGCCAGTGAGAAATCATCAGCGCTGTGCGTTTTGTGACCTCATTCAAAAAATCCACATAGCGATTTTTGCCTTGACAATCAGGGTAATAATTCTTGATGATAAAATCCGCTAATTGCTTGATTTGCGCCACTTGCCCACGCGCGGCAAACAGTTCAAAATGCCCAAAACGAATATGGCTCGGGGCAGTTCGCAGCACAATCGCCCCAGTTTCAATCTGCTCCCGATACACCTGAGTGCTGCTGCCAACCAAGCTCAAAGCCTGTGTGGTGGCGATTCCCAAGCCATTCATCGCCGCCGAGCAAAGGTATTCACGAATTGATGAACGCAACACCGCGCGCCCATCTGCCCCACGGGAAAAAGGCGTCTGCCCCGCACCTTTGAGCGATAATTCCTGCCCTTGCGCCTGCCCAATCAGGCAACAGCGCCCATCGCCAAGTTGGGGGACAAAATGCCCAAACTGATGTCCGGCATAAATGCTTGCAAGCGGCTGAGTGCCAGCAAATTTCTGCTCGCCGGCGGCAATTTTCAGCAAAGATTTATCATCCAAATCAAGCTGCAGTTGGCTTTTCAGAGCTTGATTTTTATGAATTAAAAAAGTATTTTCTAACGGCTGAGTTGTAATTTCGGCAAAAAAATCAGCGCCCAAACTTGCAAAATCTAACACAGTTTTGACCTTAATAATTCATTCAGAACTTTAGGATTAGCCTTGCCACCAGTGGCTTTCATCGCTTGTCCGACAAAAAAACCTAAGATTTTTTCATTGCCAGATTTAAACTGCTCCACCTGCGGCGAATTATTTTTGATAATCTCATCCACAATCGCCTCAATCGCTGTGGTGTCAGTCATTTGCTGCAAACCTTTGGCGCTAATAATTTCATCAGCGCCGCCCTCGCCAGCCCACATCGCTTGGAAAATATCTTTGGCAATTTTGCTGGAAAT
>JAAOIF010000212.1 GCA_015163925.1 Candidatus Thioglobus sp. | reverse complement strand
TTAACGCCAGAATCGCCGATTTTGGGCTTGTCGTCAAAGGTAAATCCATAGGAAAAGCCCGAGCAGCCGCCGCCGGTGATATAAACTCTGAGTTTGAGTTTTGGGTTTTTTTCCTCGCTGATGAGGGCGGCAACTTTTTTGGCGGCATTGTCGCTAAAAATGATGTCAGCTTCTAATATTTCTAATTCTGTTTTTGCTTTCATAGCGTCCCTTTAAGGCAATAATCCGATTTGCTCCAAGCCTAAATTTTCCTCTAATCCAAACATAATATTCATATTTTGAATGGCTTGGCCGGCGGCACCTTTGACCAAATTATCAATCGCCGCCATCACAATTAGCCGCTTGCCTGATTTTTGCACGCTGATATGGCAATTATTAGTGCCTTTGACGGATTTGGTTTCTGGGTAGGTGCCGCCGGGCAAAATGTGAATAAATTTGTCAAACTGATAATGCTTTTCAAATAGCGCCTGCGGGTCAATATTTTGGGTCAAATCCACATAAATATTGGCAAGCATTCCTCTGGTCATCGGCACCAAATGCGGGATAAAATCAAAATCTATTTCTGCATTTGCAATGTCCGCCAGCACTTGCTGGGTCTCGGGTTTATGCCGATGCTGATTTATATTATAAGGCTTTAGAGACTCATTCACTTCGCAAAAAAGTGTTGCCACATTCGCCCCTCTGCCAGCGCCGCTAACGCCTGATTTGCAATCAGCAATAATATGTTTTGTGTCAATAACTTTTGCCTCAAGCAAGGGTTTAAGCGCCAGTGTTATTGCAGTCGGATAGCAGCCGGGGTTGGCAACCAAAGTGGCATTTTTGATTTGCGTTTTGTAAACCTCAGGCAAGCCATAAACCGCATTTTTCAGCAGCTCGCCTTGCGTATGCGCCAAGCCATACCACTTTTGATACTGTTTTTTATCGGTCAGGCGAAAATCAGCGCCGAGGTCAATTACCTTAATTCCTTTGCTAATAAAATCGCCAGCAGCCTCCATTGCCACGCCGTGCGGAGTGGCGAAGAAAATCACATCACATTCAAATAGTGTTTTGTCATCAGTGGCAATAAAATTCAGCCCGACAAAGTCTATAAGGCTTGGAAACACTTCCACAACTGGCTTGCCGACATTTTTCCTTGAACATAAATGAGTAATTTGTGCTTTTGGGTGATTGTGCAAAATCCGCAAAAGTTCCAAAGCCGTGTAGCCGGTGCCGCCGATAATTCCTACTTTAATAGTCAATTTGCCTCCAGCATTTTTTCCAAATAATGAATATTCATTCCGCCCTCACGGAAAGTTTTATCCTCCATAATCCGCGCCTGCAAAGGGATATTTGTCTTAATTCCGTCAATTACCATCTCATCCAAAGCATTTTGCATTTTGGTAATAGCAGCTCGGCGAGTATCGGCAAAAGTGATGATTTTGCCAATCATCGAATCGTAATGCGGCGGCACGCTGTAACCGTTGTAAATGTGGGAATCAATCCGCACTCCCAAGCCACCGGCGGCGTGATATTGAGTGATTTTGCCCGGCGAAGGCATAAAATTATTCGGGTCCTCGGCGTTAATTCTGCACTCAATCGCAAAGCCTTTAATACTAATATCGGCTTGCGAAAATGCGAGTTTTTGCCCGTCAGCAATCAGAATCTGCGCCCGCACAATATCCACTCCGGTAATCATTTCGGTCACCGGATGCTCA
>JAAOIF010000211.1 GCA_015163925.1 Candidatus Thioglobus sp. | reverse complement strand
CTGTGGCGCGGATGGTTACAACGCCGGGGGCGAGGGCATTGAAAATATTATCAATATGGAAATTAGCATCGCCGCCGTCTCTTTTATTTTCAACAGTCCAAGTCAGGCCCGGAGTGCTGGCGTTATTTGGCAAAACTGTGGCGAAAAAATCAGGATTTTCGCCATCTATAATTGGGCCAGTTGTGATGATTTCAACTGAGGTAACTGGAATTCCTTCAACTGTAATCTCTTGCTCGGCGAAAGTAAGGCCGTTATCATCAGAAGTGGCGCGGACTGTTACCACGCCGAAAGCAATGCCGTGCAAAGTGTTGCCGCTGATGCTGGCAATAGTGCTTTCGCCTACGCTAATTCGCCATGTAACCTCTGGATTGGTGGCGTGGGCTGGGGTTGGAGTAACAGTTAATTGCAAAGTGAGACCTTCTCTTACTGTATTGGCGCTACTTACAACAAGGCCAGTGAGGGCTGTGTGGCGAACGGTAAAAATTGTGTTAGCAGAAATTCCGCTGGCATCGGAGGCGCTGGCAAATATGGTTACAGTGCCGGGCGAGAGGCCATGAATAGTTGTGCCGTTGATTGAGGCGATAGCGTTATTTCCGCCCTGAATTGACCAAACCGGTGTTTGGGCGGCATCGTTCGGGGTAACAGTGGCAGTTAATGGAGCGCTTAAACCATCTTGGATTGAGCTGCTGGTGATACTAATACTTTCAACTGGAACTGAGCTGATTTGCACTGAGGGGCTTTCAACCGTATGGCTAAAGCCGCTGTCATCGGTATAAGTTACAATTACGAAAAAATATTTGCCGATGTGAGAATCTGTAAAAGTAAAGGTGGAGGCAGTGGAAACTTGACGGCCTCTGCCGTTTTGGGTATCACTTTGCCGCCACTGGAATCTGGCGTTGCTGGCAGTTATTCCGTCCGCATCGTTTATTGCATTAAGATTAACTGTTGCCTCAACTCCGACTGTTTGCCCAACAATTAACGGCACGCTGGCTGGCGCATCATTTACTGGGGTTACGGTGATGGTAATAGTTGCTGGCGCGGAGGTTAAATTTCCATCACTGGCGGTAAAGGTAAAAGTGTCTATGCCAGAAAAATTAGTATTCGGAGTGTAAGTCCGTGAGCTGCCAGAGCCGCTAAGAGAGCCATTTGCTGGCTGAGTGGCAATCGCATAAGTCAGCCCACTGTTCTCATCATCCACATCTGTGGCAGCAAAAGTAATCCGCACGCTGCCTTCCTCAGCCACAGTAACCGCTTGGGCTGTGGCGACCGGAGCGTCATTTACCGGAGTAACTGTTAAGACAAATTGGGCGGCATTCACCCCGCCAGCACTGTCTGTGGCAGTAATTACAATGGTGCTGCTGCTGTCTTGGTTGAGTTTTGGAGTAATTGACAAAATGGCAGTGGTGGTGTTGCCGGTTTTTGCGCCCGGCGTGACGCTAACTGTGGCAAGGCTGGCATCAACGCTGATGGCACTAAATGTCAAGGCGGCAGAATTTGCATCAGTGGCGGAGAGGTCGATTACAAGCGCTGCGCTGTCCTCGGCAACCGTTCTGGCGGCTAAGGGAGTGATAACTGGCGCAACATGATGCTGGATTTGGAGTTTCATATTCGTAATAATCCGGCTGATGATTTTGCTCAGGCATTGTTTTCAAAGGCTTTAAAAGTTAAGAGTAAAGTGATTTTGCAAGGCCCTAAGGGGATATTT
>JAAOIF010000210.1 GCA_015163925.1 Candidatus Thioglobus sp. | reverse complement strand
TGAAGAATTTGCATACTTTATTTAAGGGCGACTGGCTGCTGGCAATTGCCAGTTATAATTCTGGTCCGGGGCGGGTGCAAAGGGCGATTAACAAAAATAAAGCTTTGGGCAAAAAGGCGGATTTTTGGAACATTTCTCTGCCGGCTGAAACTAAGGGATATGTGCCTCGGCTGCTGGCTGTGGCGGAGTTGATTAAAAATCCTCAGCGTTACAATCAGACCATTACTCCGGTTGAAAATAAGCCACAATTACAATCTGTATATATTTATTCGCAGCTGGATTTGTCGTTAATTTCGCGCTGGAGTGGGCTGAGTTTGGATGAGATTTACACCCTGAATCCTGACCTAAACCGCTGGGCTACGCCGGATACAAAGCGTTATGAATTGCTGCTGCCGATTGAAAAAGTGGCAGGTTTCAAGCGCTCTTTACGCAATTATCCAAAGCACAAACAGCTCAAATATAAACGCTATAAAGTCCGCTCTGGCGACAGTTTGAACAAGCTGGCAAGCCGATTTAATTCTTCGGTGGATTACATCAAAAGTATCAATAATTTACGCTCATCAAAAATCAAACTCGGGCAGCAAATTATCATTCCAATTCCGCAAAAATCAAGCGATTATTATGCCTTGTCAAAAACTCAGCGACAAGCTCAAAGGCTTGCTGCCAAGCGAAATGGCGTAAAAATTATCCACCGAGTTGCTAAGGGCGAAAGCCTGTGGCTGATTGCCAATCAATACAGCGCTCGGGTGGATGATATTATCAAAGACAACCATTTGACGAATGCCACTAAGGGCTTGCAAATCGGGCAAAAACTCATCATCTGGCAGCTGCAAAAAACCAAAGCCTCAGCGCTCAAAGGGCTGGCAAAATCAGGCGTAAATATCAACAGAACTCTGTTTTATAAAGTCAGAAGTGGCGATAATTTATCCACCATTGCCCGTAAATTTGGCGTCAGCGTAGCGGATATTGTTCGTAGCAATCGGCTGAAAAAATCCGCCCCGCTGAAAATCGGCAGGAAGCTCAAAATCATCAAACCAATCGCAAATTAAGAATGAATCAATTGCCAATTAACAAAATATTTTTAGCCGGATTTGCTTTCACACTGGCACATTGGCAGAAAATATTGCAGATTTCAATATTGCCATTATTGATTTCTACGCCGTTTTTATCCATCACTCCCGAGCTGTTGGAATTGAAAAATCAACTCTTTAGCGGCGGCGATTTAGCTGGAGGAATGACTCGGCGCTGGCTTGTCTGAGCAGTCAATCGCGGATTATTTATGATTATTTCAAGCAGCTTTTTGCTCAAGTGACTAATCCGGCGATTGATTCAATTCGTGAGGAAGTGGTGATGTCGCTCCGCTGCTCCATCGGGCCGCAGGGGAATTTGCTTGCTAATGCGGCTAAAAATGCTCATCGTTTAGTGGTTGAACATCCGCTGCTTACTAACGATGAAACCGCCGCCCTACGCCATTTGAAGCATCAGGGCTGGAGCAGCAAAACCATTGATATTACTTATGAAATTGGTGCTGGCTTGCAAGTCGCAAAACTCTTAGACGACATCTGCCAGCAGGGTTTGCAAGCCATTGAGGACGGGCATTCTTTGGTAATATTGTCGGACCGGAATATCGGCAAAAACCGCGCTGCTATCAGTATGCTGCTGGCCTCTGGCGCTTTGCACAGATTTTTAGTCGCCCAGCACAAACGCACTC
>JAAOIF010000020.1 GCA_015163925.1 Candidatus Thioglobus sp. | reverse complement strand
ATTAGCAGGCGGCGTGCCGGTGATTGTGGAGACTGGTTTGGAGCAAGATTTCAAAATCAGTCCTGAGCAACTTGAGCAAAATATTAGCGCTTCAAATCATTCAAAGAAAATGAGCGATTTAAGTCACAATCAACATATCTGGTTTTTTGCTTAAATGCTTGTGGATTTGCTAATATTGGCTCTATCTCAATATCGCTGTTTATTTGATTTGAAGTAGCAATTAAATCCCAATTATTGACAATATAAGCGCCAGTAAATTCGTTACCGTGAGTGCCACCGAAAATTAAAATTTTATTAGTATTATTCATAATTTGTAATTATTTTGCCGCTAAAGATTTGTGATAATCCGAAAAAAACGATAAAAATTCAGGCTTTGTATTTATATTTTTTAGCTTGTTTAATAAGTCCAAAACCCCGTCATTTAGGCTTAATTCTTCATTTAATAAATTATCTAATTGCTGATATTTGCTCCCTGGAGTTCTCACATTTTCACCAGATTTGATGATTTTATCAATTAATTCTTGGCATCTTTCAACATAATTTCCAACGCCTAAAAAATCTGGGTGAATTGCAATTGCAGTATAGCCGTAGCCGTTTTGCATATTTGCTATGGCATCGCCGCCAATTAGCGTTGAAAGCAGGCTAATTAGCAAGGAAATGGAAAACCCTTTGCCGTCTCCGATTGAAAGTAAAGCCCCGCCGCTCAATATTTCATCAGGCTTGTTTGTTGGAATTCCAAGCGAATTTATGCCAATATTAGTATTAAATAATTCGCCATTTAGGGACTTGATTCTGACCTCTCCAGCCGTTGCTAAATTTGGGGTAAAGTCAATAATAACAGGCGGATTGGTAAAAGGTATTGAGGCAGAAAAAGCCACACTTCCTAAAACGGCTTGCTCTCCAGATGGGGCGGCAACCCATGGATTGCTATGGGCATAGACGATTCCAATCAGCCCATTATTTGCTAATTTTGAAGTGTAATGTCCCAGACGACCAGCATGAGATATTTTGCAAAGTGTAGAAAATGCAATGGATTTTGTCGCCAAAGATTTCTCTGATAACTCATTTACCGCCTTTTCCAATGCCAAATATCCAAGAGAATTATCAGCATTACAAATTAGCCGATTTCCATTCCAAGACCAGTTATCATTGGAGTTTTTGGCATTTATTAGAGTTGGAATAATATGCGTTAATAAAATAATTCCATGAGTATTTTTGCCAAGTTTTTCAGAAGCCAGCAAATTTTCAATTATCAAATTTGAATCATATTTCCCCAGTCCTATTTTGTCAAAAATAGTCTGCAAAATGCCTTTTACCTCGCCGCCTAACATTATATTTTCTTGTCCATATGAATAGTTCCCATTACAAATGAGTTGTCATTTTCAGTCGAATGAGTAAGCCAGTAGCCCTCAATCGCCGATGTCGGTGAAAAAGTAATAAAATATATGCAATTCCATAAAATCAATTCGCCATCTACTTTTCTAGAATTTGTCACATAAATTGAGGCGACATTATTATTGCCGCTAATATATTTTCCAGTGCCGGAAAAATCGCTTTCTCTGGGGCCATTTTCATATCCGGGACAGCCGGGACAATCAGCAATCATACGGCCTTTGATGTGAATTTTTTTCTCAAATCTGGTCAATATTACATTTGTATATTTGTAATTATGAATGTGTTTTACTCTATCAAAATCCCCATTAAAATCATAAGGCTTGCCCTTAACGCAAGATTTAGTTTTGTGCAAATCATTCCCATAACCTTCACATTTCCACTTTTTGCCAATTAAATTAAATGGAAAATTATATATTTTTGCAAGCCACAAAACGCCTATTCCAAATAATGTTAGCGTTAATTCAAAGATTTTTTCAACACTAAAAATTTTTACTATTAAATCTTCCATATCTTATTTTTTCTATTTCTTAACAGTTTTTTTAGCAATTTTCTTTTTAGATTTTTTCTTAGGTTTAGGTTTGGCGGTGATGGCTTTTTCGCATTCGGCAAGGGTTAAGTCTTTTGGGGATTTGTCGCCGAAAACTTTTTTGATGGTGATATTTTTTTGCCCTTTGCCTTTCTTTTTGCCGTTCCAAATGTAGGGGCCGAAACGCCCGTTTAGCACTTGGATTTCTGAGTCGGCAAAGGTTTTGATAATGCGTTCGGCATCTAATTTTTTCTTGGCGGCGATTAGCTCTAAAGCGGTTTCAAGCGTTACTTCCTCTGGGCTGTGTTCTTTCAAAGAGACATATTTTTTGCCATATTGGACATAGGGGCCGAAGCGTCCATAATTGGCTTTGATGGCTTCTCCGTCTGGCATTTCGCCTAAGGTTCTGGGCATATTGAATAATTCTAATGCCTCGTTTAGCTTGATGGTTTCAATGTCTTGTTTGCCTCTGAGGGCGGCGAATGTGGGCTTTTCCTCATCGTCTTTATCGCCGATTTGGGCGAAAGCTCCATACCTTCCAAACCTTACGCTGACTGGCTTTCCGCTCTTTGGGTCGGTTCCGAGCTGGCGCATGCCGTGAGTTTCTTCTCTGGAAATATCGGCAGCGGCATCAATTTGGGCGTGAAATGGTTCATAAAAATCCCGCACTACGCTTTGCCAAGGGGCTTTTTTAGTGGCGATTGTGTCAAAATTGCTTTCTAATTTAGCGGTAAATTTATAGTCAATAATTTCGCTGAAATTTTTCACCAAAAAATCATTTAGCAAATACGCCACATTGGTTGGAAATAGTTTGTTTTTTTCCGCGCCGGTGTTTTCGCTGGGGCAGGATTCCAGCACTTTTCCGTCTGTGATTTCAATCAACTGATACTCCCGCAAATGCCCCTCACGAGTCTCTTTGGTCACATAATTTCGGTCTTGCACGGTGGAAACCATAGTGGCAAAAGTGGAGGGGCGGCCGATGCCCATTTCTTCAATTTTTTTCACCAATGAGGCCTCGGTGTAACGCGGTTTGGCGTAGGAAAAACTTTGCTTGGCGGAGTAATTTTTCAGTGCTAATTCGTCTCCAGCAGCCAAGTCTGGGAGTAATTTATCATCGGCTGAGAGGTAGTCATAAACCCTTAAAAATCCGGGGAAAACCAACACTTCGCCAGTGCCGATAAAAATTTCATCACGGTTGGAAATAGTAGTTTTGATTTGGGTTTTTTGCAAGGCGGCATCGCTCATTTGTGAAGCCACAGTGCGCTTGTAAATCAGCTCATACAGCCGAGCTTCCTGCCCATCAGTGCCAAAAATTTCTGGCTTGTTAAGGTCGGTTGGGCGGATTGCCTCATGCGCTTCTTGGGCGCTGCCGTCTTTGGTTTTATAGCGTCTGAGCTGATGATATTCCTTGCCAAATTTTTGCTCAATAACCTTTTGCGCCGCTGAAATTGCGGTTTCTGAGAGAGTAAAAGAATCGGTTCGCATATAAGTAATTGAGCCTTCACGGTAGAGATTTTGCGCCAAAGTCATAGTTTGCTTGACCGAAAATCCGAGTTTTTGTGAGGCTTCCTGTTGCAAAGTTGAAGTGATAAAAGGCGGCTTCGGCGCTCGTTTGGCGGGCTTTTTCTCAACGGCTGAGACAGTTAATTTAGCACTTAATAGACTCTTAGAAAAATCCATCGCTGAGGTTTTATCAGCAAAATCTGTGCTCAGTTTTGCCTCAAATGCCTCGCCGTTTTTGCCGGTATTTTTACCAAATAAATCACTTTTAATTTTGAAAACACTACTGGCTGTGTGGCTGGCGATTTCCCTCTCCCGCTCAACCACCAAGCGCATTACCGGCGATTGCACCCGACCGGCGGAGCGAGCGCCGGAGATTTTTCGCCACAGCACCGGGGAGATTTCAAATCCGACTAATCGGTCAATAACTCGGCGGGCTTGCTGGGCATCAACCAAGGCGTAATCAACGGTTCTGGGGGATTTGATGGCATCAGTAATTGCGCCTTTGGTGATTTCGTGGAAAACGATTCTGGGGGTGTCGGCTGCCAAATCTAAGGCTTCCAATAAGTGCCAAGCGATGGCTTCTCCCTCGCGGTCCTCATCAGTTGCAAGGTAGATTTTATCAGCGATTTTGACGGCTTTTCGCAGCTCGGCGACTACTTTTTTCTTATCAGCGGTGATTTCATAAGTTGGGGCAAAATTGTTTTTTAAATCAATTCCCATATCTTTTTTGGGCATATCGCGAATGTGGCCGATGCTGGATTTCACGCTGAAATCTTTGCCGAGAAATTTTTCAATAGTTTTCGCCTTCGCAGGGGACTCCACAATCACCAGATTTTTTGCCATTTCCTCACCTCAAATTACTGTTAAATTACTGTTAAATTGCCTTACTGAATTGTCCGATTTTCATCAACAAAAACGATGGATTCCAGCCACTGGGTTGAGATTTCTTGGTCATTACTATTTCCTAAAATCATCATTACAACCCATTTTAAATCGTCCAAAGAAATAGCAGAATCGCCGAGTAACATAATTTTGTCAATCACCATTTCCCGCTGATGAGCGTCAATCTGACCCATATTTTCCATAAACAATAAAAAGCCCCGAGATTTTGCATCAAGCTTAATTTTTTCATCCTCACTGTAAATCCGCATGCCGCCGTCAGTATTGGCAAATGGCTGAATGCTGCCGTCTTGCAATGAGGCAATATCCTCCAGCCAACTCAGCGCTTTGTCAATCCGATTAACCTCAAATCCAGCATCCGAGAGGTGTGCCTTGAGGGTTACATCGTCAATTTCATTCGGCGAATTATGCTCTGCCTCTTCAAACAGATAATCAAACATATAAGTCAAAACATCAAGAATATTGTTTGTCATTTTCAAATCTCATTTAGTTAATAGGTAGCCAGAACCGTCCTTTGCCACTTGATTTTCCAGCTCCAATTCTAATAATTTTTGCATAACTATTTGTGGGCTGAGGCCAGATTTTTCAACCAAACCATCAATACTCAAAGGCTCATATCCTAAGCATTTTAATAGAATTAAATGGTTTTTGTCCAACTCTTTTGTGTCTTTTGTGTCTTTTGTGTCAATATTTTTGCCCGCCGCAGCCTGAAACTCAAACGCCAATTCATTAGTAATATCGTCAATATTTTCCACTAATTTAGCGCCATCTTTGATGAGTTGATGGCAGCCGGCAGCCAGCGGATTGTGAATGGAACTGGGAATTGCAAACACTTCTCGGCCTTGCTCGGCGGCGAGTTTTGCAGTAATCATAGTGCCAGATTTGACACTTGCCTCAACCACCAAAGTGCCAAGACTCAGTCCAGAAATTACCCGATTTCGGCGTGGAAAATTATTCGCCAGCGGCGCAGTTCCAATGGCAAATTCACTCACCAGAGCGCCCTGAGTGGAAATCTGATGAGCCAGAGATTTATGCCTTGCCGGATAAACTCTATCAAGCCCGGTGCCGCAGACAGCAATGGTCGCCTGCCCCGCCTCCAGCGCCCCCAGATGGGCTTTTGCGTCAATTCCACTTGCCATTCCGGAAGTAATTAGCAAGCCGATTTTTGCCAAATCTTGAGCGAATTCGTAAGCGTGTTTTTCGCCTGAGGCAGAGGGATTGCGGCTGCCGACAATGGCTAATTGTGGCTTGGATAAACATTTCACATCGCCTCTGACATACAGCAGCGGCGGCGGCTCGGAGGTGGTTTTCAGCTGCTCTGGGTAGTCCTCATCAGCCAAAGTCAAAATGTTACAATCCTCACTTTTTGCCCAATCCAAATCTGGCCGAACCGTAGTTTTATCGCATTTTGCCAAAAATTCCAAAGTCTCAGATTTGAATAATCCGCATTCCTTACGAGCCGATTTTGACGCTGAAAACACTTGCTCTGGAGTCTCAAAAACTTGCAAAGTCTTGTAAAAAGTGCGCATGCCCAATTTAGGCGCTTTGAGCAATAATAACCAATAAATTAAATCCATTTTTGCAATGTTCCCAAGCGTTGCCGAAAAAAAATATCATACCTAATTCAAATATGCTTTATGGTAAAATTGCAAAATTTTTATGGCTGAGATTCTATTATGAAACAGAAAAGAACCTTTCAACCCAGCGTTTTAAAACGCAAACGCAACCACGGCTTCCGCTCCAGAATGAGTACTAAAGCCGGTCGTGCCATTATTAATGCTCGCAGAAAAAAAGGGCGAAAGCAGTTAGCGGCTTAGTTGAGGCTAATTGCTTAATTGCTTATGCCACTTAGGCTAACACGCGAATTACGGGTTGTAAAGCCAAGTGATTACCAAGCCATTTTCAAAAATGGAGTAATTTCCAAAGGCAAATATTGGCAAATTATTGCTCAAAAAACCAGCACTTCGCCAAGGCTCGGATTGGCAATTTCAAAGAAAATTCACAAATTAGCAGTTGAGAGAAATCGTTACAAAAGAATTGCCCGTGAGGTTTTTAGAATCCATCAAAAGCAGTTAAATAATTGGGAATTTGTAGTATTGGCAAAATCTACAAAATCTGCAAAACCTCAAAATAATACTGTTTTGGCAGAAGATTTACTGGGATTATTTCAACAAATTTCAGCCTAAATTATGCGTCATTTACTCTTAATTCCATTGCGATTTTATCAATTATTCATCAGTCCGCTGCTGGGAAATAATTGCCGTTTTAGCCCCACCTGCTCGGAATATTCGCATCAGGCAATTAGCAAATATGGCTTTTTCGGCGGGCTGAAACTGAGCCTAAAACGCATTAGCAAATGCCATCCGTGGCACTCTGGCGGCTGGGATCCAGTGCCAAATAAAATTAATAATTCAATCAAATAATAGTAAAAAATAATCTTATGAATAATCAAAAACTGTTTCTTGGAATTGCCATTTTTTTAACGATTTTCCTGCTGTGGGACAAGTGGCAAGTGACTCGGACGACTGATGAAAATGGCAAAATTATCAGCAAAACTACAATAATTCCTGCGGCTAAAAATGATAATTTGGATGTGCCGAAAATCAATTCTGAGCCAGTTGAAATTGATTTTCCAGCCAAGCCAACTGACCAAAACGGCTTCACAACAGTAACAACCGACTTGCTGACTTTGGAAATCAGCCACACTGGCGGCACAATTCAAAACGCTTTTCTGAATGCTTATCCGGTTCAGCAAGGCAAATCTGAGAAATTCCGGCTGCTGCAAAATACTCCCGGCGACTCATTCCAAGCGCAATCCGGACTGGCTTCAAACCAGTTGGCATCAGGCTTTGAGGCATTGCCAACGCATTTATCTATATTTCAATCGGAGCGTTTAAATTATCAACTCAGCGGCAATGAATTGGTCGTTTCGCTCATCTGGCAAGGCGAAGGCGGAGTAAAAGTCAGCAAAAATTTCCACTTCAAACGCGGCAGTTATGTGGTCGGCGTGGATTATCAAATCAGCAATTTTGGCGACCAAGACATTCAAGCCAAAAGTTATGTGCGCCTGAGCCGCAATGCCATCAACGAATCCAACGCCCTGATGCCCACTTTCGCCGGCGGCATCGTGTATGACAAAAACACCCAAACTGTGCAGAAAAATGAGTTTGACGATTGGAACGATTTTGACTCACAGCAAGCACTCGGCGGCTGGCTGGCGATGGTTCAGCAGTATTTTATTGCCGCTTGGATTCCAGAGCAAAGCACTCAGCAAAATATTTATGCAAGTCATAAAAATGGCGTTTTCAAGCTTACTAATGCAAATCAGCAAATTAGCGTTAAAGCCGGCAGCAGCAGTACTCTTAGCCCTAATCGGCTGTATCTCGGGCCGAAAATATATGGCGAAATTGAGCAAGTGGCAACCGGACTAAATTACACTTTGGACTACGGCTGGCTGGATTTGCTGGCTGACCCGTTGAGCTGGGCAATTCACAAAATTAACAGCATTCTTGACAGCTGGGGCTACTCAATTATTTTGATTACGATTTTGATTAAATTGGTGTTTTATCCGCTGAGTGAAAAATCCTATCGCTCAATGGCAGGTATGCGGAAACTCGCTCCCCGTATGGCAAAACTCAAGGAAACTTACGGCGATGACAAGCAAAAAATGGGTCAAAAAACTATGGAGCTTTACAAAAAAGAAAAGATAAATCCGGCTTCTGGCTGCCTGCCGATTCTGGTGCAAATCCCAGTTTTTATTGCATTTTACTGGATGCTTTTGGACACTGTTGAGCTGCGGCAAACTGCTTTCTGGTGGCTCACAGACCTGTCAGAGCAAGACCCATATTACATTTTGCCGATAATTATGGGAGCCTCAATGTTCATTCAGCAAAAACTCAATCCGCCGCCGCCCGACCCGATGCAAGCCAAAATTATGATGTCATTGCCCTTTGTTTTCACCATTTTCTTCCTCTGGTTTCCATCCGGTCTGGTGCTGTATTGGGTCTTCAATAATATTTTATCCATCGCCCAGCAATGGACTATTAACAAGCGACTTAACGGCTAAATTCAAACTTAATTGCAGGTTTTTTTAATCATAAATGGAGTAATAAAATGAAGAAACTAATTACAATAATATTGATGTCTGTGTTTTTTAACACCGCTTTTGCTGAAGTCAAAACTACTTATTATGAAAATGGACAGAAAGAGTATGAGAGAAATTATAAAGACGGCACGGACATAAAGCATGGCTTGGCGA
Source organism: Candidatus Thioglobus sp. (assembly GCA_015163925.1). GTDB lineage: Bacteria > Pseudomonadota > Gammaproteobacteria > PS1 > Pseudothioglobaceae > JAAOIF01. Next base: position 1,659 of record JAAOIF010000020.1, on the reverse strand, counting down.
TTTTATGGGATGAAAACGGACAGAAAAAGATTGAGGCGAATTGGAAGGATGGCGAAAAGCATGGATTAGCAACTTGGTGGCATGAAAACGGACAGAAAAAGTCTGAGGCAAATTTTAAAGACGACAAAATGCATGGCTTATTGACTGGCTGGCATGAAAACGGAAAGAAAAAGCTTGAGGCAAATTTTAAAGAGGGCAAAGAGCATGGTTTATGGACTGGCTGGCATAAAAATGGAAAGAAAGAGTTTGAGGAAAATTGGAAGGACGGCAAACAGCATGGCTTAGTGACTGTCTGGCATGAAAACGGACAGAAAGAGTTTGAGGGAAATTATAAAGAGGGTAAAGAGCATGGTTTATGGACTGGCTGGTATGACAACGGAAAGAAAAGTGCTGAGGAAAATTGGAAGGACGGCAAACAGCATGGTTTATGGACTGGCTGGCATGAAAACGGAAATAAGCAGTATGAGATAAATCTTAAAGACGGTAAACCGCATGGCTTAGGTACTGGGTGGCATGAAAATGGACAGAAAGAGTCTGATGGAAATTATAAAGACGGCAAACTGCATGGCTTGGCGGCTGTTTGGGATGAAAACGGACGGCAATCCCCTGCTGAGTGCTTTAAAAATGGCATTAAAGTGCAAATTTCTTGGTGCCGTTAATTAAAAATTAAACAAATAAAATGGCAAGAAAAATCACACGAAAAGATGCTGATTTAGAGGTAATTCTCATTCTTTTTGCGCTTTTTGCAGTAAGCGTATTTTTGAATTTTTTGTATAATCTGATTTTAGAAAATCCAATAGTATCAACGCTTATAGCAATATCTATTATTGGATTAATTGTGTTTTTTTATATAAACCAAAAGTCTAAACCTAAAAAAACTATTGCAAAATCTTATGTTAGTCGCCAGCAAAATTCAATCAATAAAATCCATAAACTCTCAACAATTCAACCAAAAAAGTTATGCTTAAAACTTTTAGCGGATTTGGAATGGAAACGCTTTGAAATCCTTTGTTCTTTATATTTCACCGAAAAAGGCTATCAGGCAAATCTCACTCAGAAAGGCGCTGATGGCGGCGTTGATATAGAATTGTGCAAAAATAAAACGCTACAAGCCGTCGTTCAATGCAAACACTATAAGGCTAAAATTGGGGTCAAACTAATTAGAGAATTATTAGGGGTAATGCACGACAGGGACGGCGAAACTCCAAAAGGCATTTTCATAACATCTGGCGAATTTACATCAGAGGCACATAATTTGGCAAATAGACAAAATATACAATTAATATCTGGCTCAGAACTGTTGGCAAGAATCAAAATGTTGCCGCAAAAGTCTCAAGATAATATATTATTTGCCATCACAAAAGGCGATTACAAAACTCCATCTTGCCCGTCATGCGATATTAAAATGATTTCCAGACTCTCTAAAAAAGACGGAAAATCTTTTTGGGGCTGTAAAAATTTTCCAAAATGCAAGCAAACTTTTAAAAATGTTTAAAAATTCAGATTATCAGCGCTGGCGAGATGAGAAATTAGCAGCGGCGGCGGGGAAATTAAGCGATTGCATTGTTGAAATTCAAAATCCGTTACTGCTGAGTTCGGCTGAGAAAAATCAGATTTTTGCCTTGTGTAAAAACGCTAATTTTGCCTTATTTCAAATCC
>JAAOIF010000209.1 GCA_015163925.1 Candidatus Thioglobus sp. | reverse complement strand
ATCGGCTTGCCCAGCGGACTTACCACCCGCCCGAGCATCGCCTCGCCGACCGGAACTTCCACCAAACGCTTAGTGCATTTGACAATATCATGAACGGCGGCACTCCAGCCATTGATAACATTGCCATTAACATCAATAATGCAAACCAAGGCGAATGCTTGCTAAGGCCTTTGTAGTCGCTGATTTTGTCGGCTTCAAAACCGTTTTTATTGAGCAAAATAATCACTCCAAACGCCACCAAACTGGTCAAAACATACACCAAAACATAAAATACCGCAGCGCCGTAGCCGCTAATCACGCCGGTTACAAAGCCTAACAGCACAAAGCCGATATGCGAAATTGTGGAATACGCCAGCATCCGCTTAATATTAGTTTGCAGCAGCGCCACAACCGCCCCCAGAGCGATTGACAGTAACGCCAGCAGCAGAAATAAATCCGCCCAATACGGCTGCATTGCCCCCAAGCCATCAATCAAAAGCCGCACTAACAGCGCCACAGCGGCAATCTTCGGCACGGTGGAAATAAACAAAGTAACCGCAGTCGGTGCGCCCTGATAGACATCCGGCACCCACATATGAAACGGCACAGCGCCGAGTTTAAAGGCAATTCCAATCACCAAAAACACCAGACCAAAATTCAAAATCAGCGTTTCCTTCGCCTGCAAATCCCCATCTGATGCGAATGCGGCAATATCGGCAATTCCCAAACTGCCGCTGATGCCATAAATCATACTCATTCCATACAGCAATAAGCCCGATGCAATCGCCCCCAGCACAAAATATTTGAGCGCCGCCTCAATCGCCTCCGAGCGCTCACGGGCAATGGCAATCAGCGTATAAAGCGACAGTGAAAGGATTTCCAGCCCGAGATACAGAGTCAATAAACTATATCCAGAAACCATCACCATCATTCCCAAAACCGCCAGCAGCACCAAAATAAAATGCTCACCTCTGAATAAATTATGCTGAGTCAAATAATGCCGAGAATACACCAGCACCACCATCGTAGCCGCCATCATAAAAACCTTAAAAACTGATGCTAATTTATCCAAAACAAAGGATTCGCCAAAGATAATTGTCTGCGGTTCACCAATCAGATTGAACGCCAAAATGCCGGTAATCAGCAGGCTGAGTTGAGCCAAATAATAAGTAACTTGCTTGAACGGTTTGGTGAGAAATAAATCCAGCAAAAGTACTACTACAATAGCACTTAGCAGGAAAATCTCCGGCACGGCAACCGTTAATAATTGAGTGTCAAATTGAAAGTTATTAGGCATAATTAAAAGTTATTAAAAGTCATTAAAAGTCATAATTTAGAAGTCATCGCCTGCTGCAGCAAATGCTCAATGGAAATTTGCATAATTTCAATCAGCGGCTGCGGCCACAAGCCCAGAGCCAGCACTGCCAGCGCCAAAATCGATAAAATCAAAAATTCTTTTGAGTTAATATCACTCAAATTCTCTACCGCCGGATTAGTTATAGCGCCCCAAAAAACCCGCTTGACCATCCACAAAGTGTAAGCTGCGCCTACGATTAGAGTGCTGGCGGCTAAAATTCCATACCAAATATTAGCTTGGATTGCGCCCAAAATTACCATAAATTCGCCGACAAAGCCTGAAGTGCCGGGCAAGCCCACATTTGCCATTGCAAATAAAACTGCAAATCCGGTGAATTTCGGCATTGAATTTACCACGCCGCCGTAAGTGGAAATCTCACGAGAATGC
>JAAOIF010000208.1 GCA_015163925.1 Candidatus Thioglobus sp. | reverse complement strand
CGGAATCCGCACCACATCACCTTGAGTATTAAAAATGTTGATAAATTTGCCCAGCAGCATAATTTGGATAAGGATAAATTGATTGAATATAATTATGCAAAAGCAAAATAATAACGGGCAAGGCTTGTTTAAATCACTGCCGCCCTAAACAAACTCTCGGTCAGCTTCAAATTTATTTCATGGTCTGCATTCCCACGCACAGCGTGGGAACGAGTGGGGGGGGGTCTCACCTAACAAGCACGGTCTGTTTTTATAATCTGAGATATTGCAAGCCTTAGCGGCTTAAATCAGTTAGAATACTAATATGATGACCTTGCCAAATATAATCACACTTTCGCGGATTTTGCTGATTCCGGCGTTTGTGTTTTTGTATTATTTACAGCCGGCTTACTCCGAGACGCCGATTTTCACTTGGATGAATTTGTATCTAACTGGCGCTTACGCACTCATTAGTATCACCGATTATTTAGATGGTTATCTCGCCAGAAAACTCAATCTGACCTCAAAACTCGGGGCGTTTTTAGACCCGGTGGCTGATAAATTAATGGTCTCCACGGCGTTGATTTTACTGGTGGATTTTTATCCGTCCGCCAGCCATTGGTATATCGGAATTTGCGCTTTGGTGATTATTTCGCGTGAGATTTTGGTCTCAGCACTCAGAGAATGGATGGGCACAATCGGGCAGCGCTCCAATGTGGCTGTGGCTTTTATCGGCAAAGTCAAAACCTTAGTGCAAATTTTTGCGATTTTGTTTTTACTCTATCAGCCGCCTTTTTTCGGTTTGCCCAGTTTTAAAATCGGCGTAATTTTATTATTTGCCGCCACTATTTTGACACTTTATTCTGGATTTATTTATCTTCAAGCAGCCCTAAAATCACTCAAATAAAAGCTAATTATTTCCAGTCATTTTCGGCGTAGAATAGTTTTGAAATCTCAAGCGTGCCGGCATATATTCTTTGTATTTCAGTTTCAGTCAGCCGATTTTTCCAGTTGAATATATTTGCCTTACTGTTACGAATAAACTCTTCGCCAGATTTTTGCTCGGTTGGATTATGAGCGCCGGAGCTATCCAAAATGTAGGTTTTGGCGCTGGGTGTTAATTCTAAGTTAAACGCATCAAATATTTTCTGAAACTCAGTTAGTGGGTCGGAGGATAACTCTTCGTGCTTGGCAAATATCCACTCAGGGTGCTTTTCTTGGTAAATATTAATCGTGTGGTGAATGCAATTCCAAAGCAATATTGCCTGAGATATTATATCTTGCTCGCGGGCGGCAAACTCTGAAATATCAGCTTCAAACTTCTGCAAATATTGCTTCATTAACAATGGCTGCTTGAGGAAATGGGAAAAATTATGCTTCCAGCCCTTGAGTTTGAGGCTTGAACAAAACGCCGCCGGATGCCTTATCATCACCAAAACATTCATATCAAATGTCTTTGAGAGCCAATCAGCAGAAAAAATTGCCAGCGGATCCTTCACAATCGGGGTGTAATTATTTGCTCGGTAATACATTGATATTGCTTGACTTTTCGCTATTCTGGCAACATTTCTAAGCGTTCTCGCCGATGCTAAATTATTGCCCAAAGGATAGTAATTAATTATTTTATGCAACTCTTCTGTTTCAATGCAATTCAGTATGGTTTGGACGAGAAAACTGGCGAAATTGATTATCAGCAAGTGGAAAAACTCGCCAAACAGCATCAGCCAAAAATGATTATTGCCGGATTTTCGGCGTATTCT
>JAAOIF010000207.1 GCA_015163925.1 Candidatus Thioglobus sp. | reverse complement strand
AAAGCGTAAAGTGGTATCGCTTAAATTATATTCTGATGACTACAAAAAGGCAGATGAAACTGCTTATTTAGTATATTCAGATAAAGAATTAAAATATGCTGGCGAATATACTTATAACCTTGAAGACAGATGGTTAAGCGGTAATAAACGGGCAAAAACTAATTATTCTAACCATCACAAAAATGATAAGATAAAAAAAGAATTGGATTCAGGCAAAGAAGTTTCATTATGGCTTGCGGTTTCACCTTATTGCACGGTCAAAGGTAAAGAAATTAACATAGGGAAATCAATAGAACAGGAAATACTAAGAGATAGTAATCCAGAATGGAATACAAGGAATACAAATAATGGCGCAAAAAATTGGCGTAGTAAGAATTGTATTAGATTAGATGAATTTAAAAATTTGTAATTAACAAAAAACAAAAAGCCCGGCACTTGCTGGGTTTTTTTTGGATAAAATGGTGCCCGGGGCCGGAATCGAACCGGCACAGCCGTTAAGCCGCAGGATTTTAAGTCCTGTGTGTCTACCGATTTCACCACCCGGGCTATGTGGCAAATGCAAAGTAAAAGGACTTGCGAAAAAGAGGCAATTATATAGTAAAATTCTTGCTTTTTGTCCGGTTACGACTTATGGGAATGATTAAATTAATTATTATTGTGCTGGTGATTTGGCTGAGTTTTAGTTTGCTCAAAAAATTCAGAAAGACCGCCGCTGTGAAAAAATCCAAAAATCAAACAAGCGCTAAAATGCTGGCTTGTAGCGTTTGCAAAACTCATATTCCGGAAAATGAGGCAATTATTCAAAACGGCAAAATTTATTGTTCAAAGGCTTGCTTATGAAATTTCTGCTGGATTTTTTCCCGATTGCACTGTTTTTTATTGTGTATAAAAGTGTCGGTTTGTATGCGGCGATTTATGCGATGATTGCCGCAACTGCCTTGCAAATGCTGATTACTCGCCTGCAAAAAGGTCGGTTTGAAAAAAGCCATATTATCACTTTTGGCTTGCTTTTTGTGTTCGGCGGAATCACTTTAATTGTTAGAAATCCGGCATTTATTATGTGGAAAGTTAGCGTTTTATATGTGGTTTTTGCAGTGGTTTTGGCTGGTAGTTTGTGGATTGGCGAAAAGCCTTTGCTGGCGCGGATGCTGGGCAAAGAATTGGATTTGCCGAATAGAATTTGGCAACAGCTGACTTGGCTTTGGAGCGTGGGTTTTGTGGGAATTGCCTTAGTGAATGCGTATTTTGTCGGAATCGCTTTGAGTGCCAGAAAAGCGTTATTTGCCGTCACCGAGCTGAATGCAAAAGTTGAATTAAGCGAGCTGGATTGCAGCAGTTTATCCGCACCGCAGCTGTGTTTTAGCGCCTTGCAAAGTGAGGCGGCTTGGGTCAATTTCAAATTATTTGGCACTCTGGGGCTGACTTTTTTATTGATTATAATTAGCGTGATTTTCATCAATAAGCATAAGAAAATATGAGCAAAAATCCGCTAAAACAAACGCCTTTGCATCAGGCTCATATTACTGCTGGCGGCAAAATGGTGGATTTTGGTGGCTGGGAAATGCCGCTAAATTATGGCTCACAAATTGATGAACATCACGCCGTTCGCACTGATGCTGGGGCTTTTGATGTTTCGCATATGAGCGTGGTGGATGTGAAAGGCGCTGATGCAAAGGCGTTTTTGCGCAAGCTGATTGCCAATGATGTGGCGAAATTGCAAGCTACCGGCAAGGCGCTGTATGGCTGT
>JAAOIF010000206.1 GCA_015163925.1 Candidatus Thioglobus sp. | reverse complement strand
TTCTGACCGATGATGGCCACAGCAAGGCAGAGGATTTATTGATTGAAAACGGCACTCTGGCGGAGGGTTCAAGCCTGTATGATGCCAGTAATATTTTGCTGATGCAGCATATAAATTCAGCGCTGCGGGCGCATATTTTGTTTCAAAACGATGTGGATAGTCTCAATATCTAGCGCTTCCATCTCAGCTAGGATTTCTTGTGGGGATCTAAGCGGCGGCTCTTTTGGGGTATTGGGATTTTTGACGCTTAAATCAGTGGTTGCCTTGTCTATATTATCAACATTAATATTCCAAGATTGTTCGGATTCGGCTTGGGTTTTTTGCAATTTGATAAAGTCTGCTAAGTCTTTATCATTCAGCGGATTAGTCTTGCCGAGCTTTCGCCCCGGGTTGAATTGGTAATACCAAATGTTTTGCGTGGGCTCACCTTTGTTAAAAAACAGCACCACGGTTTTGACCCCTGCACCTAAGAAAGTACCTTGTGGCATATCAAGAATAGTATGCAAATTACAACTCTCAAGCAGGTGTTTGCGCAAGGCCACTGAGGCGTTATCAGTATTACTCAAAAAGGTATTTTTAATCACAATGCCGCCGCGACCGCCAGCTTTTAGCATTTTGATGAAGTGTTGCAAAAATAAAAAGGCGGTTTCGCCAGTTTTGATGTCAAAATTTTGCTGCACCTCTTTACGCTCTTTGCCGCCAAAAGGTGGATTAGCAAGTATCACATCATGCCTGTGTGAGGCTTGAATGTCTCGTAGATTTTCACTCAGTGTGTTAGTGTGGATGATATTCGGCGCCTCAATGCCGTGCAAAATCATATTCATAACGCCGATAATATAGGCAAGATTTTTCTTTTCTTTGCCGTAAAAAGTGCTTTCTTTTAGGGTTTTTAAATCACTGGTACTTAATTTGGATTGATTGCGCATATAATCAAAAGCTTCGCATAAAAAGCCTGCTGAGCCGACTGCTGCGTCATACACTGTCTCGCCCACTTGCGGATTTACCACTGTGATAATTGACCTAATCAGTGCCCTTGGCGTGTAGTATTGCCCGCCGTTACGCCCTGCATTGCCCATATTTTTAATCTTACTTTCATACAGGCTGGATAATTCGTGCTGCTCTTGACTGAGATGAAACTCTAATGTGTCGGCATATTCCAGAATTTCTCTGAGATTGTAACCGCTTTGGATTTTGTTTTTCAGCTCTGAGAATATCTCGCCGATTTTGTATTCAATGGTTTTTGGACTCTCAGCCCGCGACTTAAACCCAGCCATGTAAGGAAACAGTTCGGCATCAACAAAATGCACCAAATCGGGTCCTGTCATTGCTGCGTTATGGTCTAATTTGCCATCACTGCCCTTGGGCATTGCCCATTGATTCCAGCGATATTTTTCATCAATAATAAACTGATAATTCTCACTTTTTAATTCGGCTTCATCGGATTTTTTCGCCTCTAATGCATCCAAATAACGCAAAAACATTACCCAAGATGTTTGCCCAATGTAGTCTAATTCACTGTCTGCGCCAGAATCTTTATAAAGAATATCGTCAATATTTTTGAAAGTTTGCTCAAACATATTTAGCATTTTAATAAAATACCATATTTTAGCTTTTTTTCTTGGGCTTGTTGCCCCAAAAGCCTTGTTTTTGCTTGGATTTTTGCTTAGGTTTTTGCTTGTATTTTTGCTCAGAATTACGATTTTGCGGCTGGCGATTTTTGGGTTTTTTTGAATGATTATTTCTTGGAT
>JAAOIF010000205.1 GCA_015163925.1 Candidatus Thioglobus sp. | reverse complement strand
CAACGCTAATAAGTTCGTGGAGTGGAATCATAATATCCTCCACTTTGACCTTTTCCAAATCAATAATATTTAGCAGCATTTTTTGATAATTTGAAGCAATAATCGGCTTGGCATCATTTACCACCATGCGCAATTCCTCCGAGCTAATATTGTGATTTGGATATTCGTCTTCCACTCCAAAAATCCGCAGAATGCCTTTAGATAATTGGGCTATCAGCCAAACGAAAGGCTTGAATAATTTGACTAATACTTCAATAATAATGGAAATTGGCAAGGCGATTTTTTCAGGATTTTTAGCAGCAAAAGTTTTTGGAGTGGTTTCCGCAAACACTAAAATAATGAAAGTCAGCAGCACTGAAACCGCCACAATTGAGCCTTCGCCCCATAATTTAATCGCCAAAATCGTGGCAACGCTTGCCGCAAAGATATTTGCCAAATTATTGCCCAATAAAACTGTGCCGATTAAATAGTCTAAATTATTAATTAGGCGCTCGGTGCGTTTGGCGTTTTTGTTGGTCTGGCTCAATACTTTCAGGCGATAGCGGTTGATTGCCATCATTGAAGTTTCGGCACTTGAGAAAAAAGCGGCAGTCAATATCAGCCCAAAAAGCAGGATACTCAGCCAAAAAGAGGATAGTGATTCCAATTAAAATTTCACAATTAAAGTCAAAAGTTTAGTGCAAATGATTAAAAGCATCAAGCCCGGGATAAATTGCTCGGTCGCCTAATTCTTCCTCAATTCGCAACAGGCGGTTGTATTTTGCCAAGCGGTCGGAGCGCGAAAGTGAGCCAGTTTTGATTTGTCCGCAGCCGGTAGCAACGGCTAAATCGGCAATTGTGGTGTCTTCGGTTTCGCCCGAGCGATGCGACATAACGCAGCTGTAGCCTGCCTTTTGGGCGATTTCCATGGCATCAAAAGTTTCACTCAAAGTGCCAATTTGATTGACTTTTATCAGAATTGAATTAGCAATATTATTAGCAATTCCTTTGGACAAAATCGCAGAATTTGTAACAAATAAGTCATCGCCGACTAATTGCACTTTGTCTCCAAGCCTTTGAGTGAGCAGCTTCCAGCCGTCCCAGTCGTTTTCATCCATTGCGTCTTCAATAGAAATAATCGGATAATTTTCCACCCAGTCGGCAAAATAATTCACAAATTCCTCAGCGCTAAGAGTTTTATTTTCCGCTGCCAAAACATATTTTCCGTCTTGATAAAATTCAGAAGCAGCGGCATCAATTCCAATGAAAATGTCCTTGCCGGGGGCATATCCGGCGTTTTCAATCGCAGTAATAATCACTTTTAGTGCGTCCTCATTTGAGGCTAAATCCGGAGCAAATCCGCCCTCATCGCCTACCGCAGTGTTCATATTTTTGTCTTCCAATATTTTTTTCAGCTGCCAAAAAACCTCAGAACCATAGCGCAAAGCCTCAGAAAAATTCGGCGCACCGGCTGGAATAATCATAAATTCCTGAATATCAACACTATTATTTGCATGCTCGCCGCCATTGATAATATTCATCATCGGCACTGGTAATTTAAGCTCGTTGCCAAGCTCTAAGGCTTGATACAAAGGCTTTTTAGTGGCATTTGCAAAAGTGTGAGCCGCCGCCAGAGAGACTGCTAAAATCGCATTTGCACCGAGTTTTGATTTAGTCTGAGTGCCGTCCAAAGCAATCATCGCTTGGTCAATTTTGGGCAAATCGGTAATGCTAAATCCGCGCAAACACTCATTAATTTGATTATTTATATTGCCGACCGCCTTTAAAACAC
>JAAOIF010000204.1 GCA_015163925.1 Candidatus Thioglobus sp. | reverse complement strand
TTTGGAAAGTTGCTTTTATGCTTTTTTTATAATGGTTTGATTGGTTTTTTGGTTTTTTGCATTACCGATGGCACAATCCTGCCGCTGACTGCTAATATTTCTCCCGCCGATGCCAGCCGCCAGACCCCGATTTGGAGCAGTGCAGATGCTAATATTGCCAGTATTAACGGCACTACTTTGACTGCCAATAATCCGGGCACAGTAACCATAACGGCGCGTGCGATGGATAGGAATTCCAGCGTTTTGGATACCCAAATTATTACCGTTACTAAAGTTGATATTACTGCCATCAACATCACCACTGCCACTGAATTGATAGATGGCGAAAGCTCCGCGCTGACTGCCGAGATAACGCCGCCGACCTCCAGCAATCAAGTATTAGAATGGAGCATTAAGAGCGGTGAGGCGTTTGCCCGCATCATCAATAATAATGCTATATTTGGACTTGCCCCCGGTCAGGTAACCATAGTTGCGACCTCCACTGATGGCACAAATGTCAGCAGCGAAAAGACCTTGACAGTTATTGCCTCACGGTTTGCACCACATGCGCCGACCCGCCTTTCAGCAATTTCAACCGGCGTGCCAAACCAAGTTAGAGTATCTTGGAATCTGGTTGATGGTTCAGAAAATTACAACTTATATCAATCCACTGAGAACTTGCAAGATTCTGAAAATAGAGCCATTGAATTTCTTCAATTCCGCCACTCGGGAATAACTCCAATGTCATTTGCCACTAATACTACGGTTATAGATTTGCCCGCCAATCAAACTGCATTTTTCTTGGTAAGTTCCATAAATAATAATCGTGAATCTGTTACTAATGGCGCTCAATTATCCATCCGCCCATCTGCTTTTGCATTTGCACCACTTAGATATGACGGCAGAGTTTGGTTAGATAGAAATCTCGGCGCTAACTCAGTCGGCACAGATGTAAATGACGCTACTTCATTTGGCGATTATTACCAATGGGGCAGACCGGCTGACGGGCATGAGAAACGCTTTAGTGGTGTTAGAAACAGCGGCAGAGCCGATAGCATTACCCCAAATAATAATAGATTTATTGCTTCTTCTTCGGATTGGGTGACCACAGCAGATGGCGTAGATCTTGACATCAGCGGAGCAAAACGCCGAACATTTTGGAGCAAAATTGATGGTTTTGGCATCTGCCCAGTCGGCTTTAGAGTGCCAAATATAAACGAATTATTATCCCTTACCAGAGATCGCAGATTTGACCACTTACGAGCAGCCGGCTTCCGCAGCGGCCTCAACGGTCAGTTTGATTCGCCCGGTTCAATATTCTTATGGAGTATTGACACTAGAGGGGGCGAAGACGCAACCACTTTGCGTGAAGAAATTAGCGGCGGCGGACTTGGTGGCTTCTTTAGAAATAGACAAGTGAAGCGTAGCGTAGGAATGTCGGTGCGCTGTGTGGCGGATACATCCCAAGCATCCCTTCCGGTGCCAGCATTTATCTCAGTTACCAATATAGATATTACTAATAGCAATCAAGCCTTAGCCGGCACCACGCATGAATTAACTGCCGAAGTCTTACCGGCGAATGCTGCTCTGGGAGTTTTAACTTGGTCAATTCAAGGCTCAAGCAGTATTGCTACTGTGAATGGAAATATCCTCACAGCCCGTGCCGCCGGCGAGGTAATTGTGGTTGCCACTGCTACTGACGGCTCTAATATTCAAGCCACTCAAAGCTTTACAGTTACGCCTCTGCCAGCCAATCCGATTGCTGTGAGCGGCATTCAAATCACCAATTTTGCCACCCACATCAAAACAAGTATTCACGCCATGCATCAGC